>JBKBTW010000038.1:0-16458 GCA_046291245.1 Pseudobdellovibrio sp.
CTTTGGTTACAGTTACGCCTGACAAGAAATCTATTTATATAACTTATCATATCGAAGAAGGCAGTCAGTATTCTGTCGGTGAAATAGATTTTGCTGGAGACTTGTTGTTTTCAAAATCTGAACTTTATGACACAGTTCAAATTAAAGACAGTGGGATTTTTTCGGTAGAAGTGATGCGTAAAGATATAGTGGATCTTCAGGCTAAGTACGGAGATTTAGGTTATGCTTTTGCCAACGTTATACCAAGATATAATTTCAGAGAAGATGATAAAAAAGTTGATTTAGTTTTTGAGTTTGAAAAAGGAAATAAAGTTTACTTTGGTGATATCACTGTTACGGGAAATTCTAAAACACGTGATAAAGTTGTGCGTCGTGAGTTGAGAATTGAAGAGGGCGAACTTTATAACGAAACACGTAAGCGCAAATCTCAAGAGAATATTCAACGTTTAGGTTTTTTTGAAGAAGTTAACTTTAAAACAAGTACACCTCCTGAAAAACCAGATCAGCTAAATATAGAAATAGTTGTTAAAGAGCGAAGCACGGGACAGATTCAGTTAACGGCAGCTTACGGTAATACTCAAGGTTTTAGCTTGGGTGGATCTATCCAGCAAAATAACTTTCGTGGTTTAGGGCAGTTTTTGCAAGCAAGTATTGATGCTTCTAAAAATCGCCAAGAGTACAGTCTAAATCTTACCGATCCATATTTTTTAGATACAAAATGGTCATCTGGTTTTGAGTTGTTTTACATAGAAAATAAACAAAGGGTGAATTACGATATTCGTAAAGCCGGAGGTTATCTGCGTTTTGGACACCCAATTTACGGAGATTACACGCGAGCGTATATTCGCTACCGTTTAGATAAAACACAGTTGTTTGCCAATGAAAACACAGATCCATTGATATTTCCTTTGAAAACAGCAGATGGTGTGACATCGGCAATTCAGACCACATTAGAGTACGACTCTCGTAATGATCGTATGAATCCTTCAAGAGGTATTTTTACGGATGTGAGTTATGAGCGCACAGGATTTGGTGGAGATCTTAAATATCAAGAGTTTACATCGCGTTTTAGATTTTACCATAATTTATTTTGGGATGTTGTGTGGAGAAATAATTTAACTTATTCAAATATCTTGCCACTACAAAAAGATGGAACCGTTCCATTTAGTGAAACTTATCAAATGGGTGGTCCATATTCATTGCGTGGTTTTGGATCGTCATCAGTTGGTAAAAGAACTTATTCAGCCTTACGATACTCTAAATTCAGTGATCCAAGCTCTCCATTTTACAGTCCGGGTATGTCGGAAGCTGATAAACAAAGATACGCTAACTTAATTGTCGGTGGTACTAAGCAAGTTTTATTTCAAACAGAGCTGCAATTTCCTCTTATTAAAGAGGCTGGTTTAAGCGGAGTAACATTTTACGATATAGGTCAAGCAGAGGACCAGATTACATCATCTAAGTTTTTAAGTGATGTGGGTATTGGTTTTAGGTGGATGTCGCCATTAGGTCTTTTAAGATTTGAATGGGGATGGCCATTGCAAAAAGATGACTACAATAGTGACTCGGTCAACTTTGAGTTTTCGATAGGGCCACCGTTTTAGTTTTTCTGATGTAATGAGTATTAAGAAATATAACTTTAAAGGAGTTTAATTATGACAAAAACAATTTTATCTAAACTGATAGTTGCTGTGATGTTAATGTCTGGCGTAGCTGCACGCGCAGAGTTCAAAATGGCTTATGTTAATATACAAGAAGCTATTCAAACATCTAAGGCTGGTAAAAAGGCTTCTGAAGATATGAAAAAAGAAGCTGAAAAAAAGAATAAAGAGTTAGAAAAGAAAAAATCAGATATTGATAAAATGCGTGAAGACTTAGAGAAAAAACGTTCTGTTTTATCAGAAGAAGCTTTCGCTAAAAAAGCGAATGAATTACAAGAGGAAATGGCTAAGTTCAATCAAAACGCACAAAAAGCTCAGGGTGAGCTAGCTAAAAAAGAGTCTGATTTGTTAGCGCCAATCATTGATAAAATGAAAAAAGTAATCGAGAAAATAGCTAAAGAAAAAGGTTTGAGTTTAGTTATTCAATCAAATCAAAATGCGCAAATCGTATTGTACGCAAGTGCTGAAGCCAATATTACTGATGAAGTGATTAAAGCGTTTGATAAAGAAAAGTAATTTGATTTAAAACACAGTTAGAAGGCTTTATGAAAATTCATCCTACGGCAGTTTTATCATCAGATGTAAAAATCGAAGAAGATGTTGAAATAGGCCCATACTGTAATATTCAAGGGCAAGTAACTATAGGAAAAGGAACTTTTATCGAGGGGCATTCCACGATTGGTTCGCGCTATGGTATTGTTAAAATCGGGAAGAACAATCATATTCTTCCTGGCGCTGTAATTGGTGGTCCGCCACAAGATATCAGTTATAAATCAGAGCCAACGCAGTTGATTATTGGTGATAATAACGTTATTCGCGAGTTTACAACGTTCAATTTGGCAACTTCTAAAGGTGATGGGATTACATCAATTGGAAACAATTGTTACTTTATGGCGTATTCTCACGTAGGGCATGATTGCAAGATTGGAAGTAATGTTATTGTAGCCAATAACTCTCATTTTGGTGGACATTGCGAAGTTGAAGATAATGTCGTGATTGGCGGAGTTTGCGCTTTTAATCAATTTTCGAAAATAGGACGATACTCTTTTGTAGCAGGTTCTAGTATCGTAAATAAAGATATTCTTCCATTTTCTAGAGCACAGGGAAACTACGCTGTTGTTCGTGCTACGAATAAGGTAGGGTTGTTACGCAAAGGATTTGCTAAAGACGAAGTCGCAAATATTCATAAAGCTGTTAGAATTTTAATCATGGGTAAAGGCACGGTAGAGGAGTCATTGGCGAGAATAGCGAGCGAATGCACTCCATCTGAAAATATCAGTGCTCTTGTCCATTTTGTAAAATCGTCTAAACGAGGAATTGCAATAAACAGAGGAAATTCATCTCTAGATGAATGATAAATAAGGAAATATAATCTTTGAGCGTCTTTATGGGGCGCTTAATAGACACTGTTCTGATGTTTATGGGCTTAATCCTTGCGAGACTTTCTTTCTGTAATCAATCAGAGTGAGTAAATTTTAGATGTATTTTTTCTGAAAGAGTAAAGAGTGAAAGGTTAAAGTATGAGTTCAAATATGGGTTCAAAATTGAGAGGCGCAGTTGTTGGAGTTGGGTATTTAGGGAACTTTCATGCTCAAAAAATTAAAAATAATTCTCAATCTGAGCTTGTAGGGGTTTTTGACCAATATACACCGCAAGCGCAAAAAATTTCTTCAGAACTGAGTGTACCTGCTTTTACCGACCTTAATGCTATGTTAGGAAAAGTTGATTTCGTCACGATAGCTGCGGCGACTCAAGCCCACTATGATGTAGCCCAGTTTTTTTTGAAAAATAAAATACCAGTTTTAGTTGAAAAACCCATTGCTGCAACAAGCAAGCAAGGATTTGAGCTATCAGAGCTTGCAGATAAAAATGATGTTGTCTTTTCGGTAGGACATATCGAAAGATTTAATCCAGCTTACAACATTATTAAAGAGACATATGATCAGACACAATATTTCGAGATTAATCGTTTAGCTCCATTTAGGGCTCGCGGTGCAGATGTGAGTGTTTTACATGATTTGATGATTCATGATTTAGATTTAGTTCAATACTTATTTAAATCTGAGATTTCAGATTATTTAGCTTATGGACATAAATTTATAAAAGAAACTATAGATGATGTTTCCGTTCGATTAGTTTTAGAGTCAGGCCTGCAAGTGACTATCAATAATTCGCGTTTGAATCCAACGATTGTTCGTAACTACAGAGCTGTACAGGCAGAGAGAACTGTTTTTGTGAATACGGCAACATTGGAAGGTGAAGTTTTAAAAGGAACGTCTTCGGATCCATTTTATGTGACGGAGAAATTCAATATTGCGAAAGTAGATGCTTTAGCTCTGGAGGTAGATCACTTTATTAAAGCTGTTAAAGGTGAAGTTTCAGTTGCTATTACAGGTTTTGAAGCAAGTAAGGCTCTGCAATCTATCGAAACAATACTTGGTTCAATTGAGGCTAAATCTTGAGTTCTCAAGAAACAACTCGCTCTAGTATAATGATGATTGCCGCAGAGGCCTCGAGTGTTCATTACGCTTTGAAATTAATGGATTACTGGGAGAGTCAAAACTTAGATCTTGATATATTTGGAGTAGGTTCAAAAGAGATGGAAGACCGTGGATTTCGCCGGTTCGGAAACTCGGAGGATATGGCCATAGTTGGTCTTGTGGAAGTGATCAAACACTACAGTGAACTTAAGCATGTTTTTGAAAGTTTAGTGGCTGAGGTCAAAAGCAAAAAGCCTAAGTTTGTTTTATTGATGGATTATCCGGGTTTCAATTTACGATTAGCTAAAAAACTTAAAGAAGAGTTAGGTAAAGAAAACATCAAAATATTTTATTATATTTCTCCACAGGTATGGGCCTGGAAAAAAGATCGTATCCACGAGATTAAAAAATACTGTGATAATGTTTACTTGTTATTTCCTTTTGAAAAAGAATTTTATGATAAATATCAAGTGCCGTACGAGTTTGTAGGTCATCCTTTGTTAGAAGATTTAGATCCAGCCTTATTTGACAATCAAGCAATTAAATTGAGTCGTCAAAAGTATGGTATAAAAAATGACGAGAAAGTCCTAGCACTTATGCCAGGTTCAAGACGTAGTGAAATTGAAATGAATTTTCCGATTCAGCTAGAAGTGGCTCGTAACATTGTTAAAAAGTATGATCATGTCAGAATTGCTATTCTGGTAGCACCAACTTTAAGTAAAGATTATATTTTACAGTTTTGTGAAAATTTTGGTTCACCTTATATTTTACTTAAAGATGATCCTAATAAGATGATTTCTATGGCCGATGTCGTTTTAGCTACCTCTGGAACGGCGACATTGATGGTTGGGCTTTTACATAAACCTATGGTTATCATGTACAGGATGAAATGGCTGACTGGGGTTATAGCTAAACTCATCGTTCGGGGGGTTAAGTATTTTGGTTTAGTGAATTTAGTTTTAGATGAACAGGTCGTGCCAGAAAGTATGCAATCTGATGCAACAGCTGATAAAATCACGCCTTTAATCGAAAAGTACATTCTTGATGATCAGTATTACGCTGACACGGTTAAAAAATTAGAAATGGTAAGGTATAAGTTAGGTGATGTCGGGGCTACCGAGCGAGTAGGCTCTTCATTAATGAAATATTTATGAAACATCTGAATCTTTATTACTATTTAAGTGAACTGAAGAATATCTTGTATGACAAGGGTTATCTTAGTCATATAACCTATGATGTACCTATTATTTCTATTGGTAATTTAACAACAGGTGGCACTGGTAAAACGCCAATTGTTTTAGAAACCATTCGTGAGATAAAAAAAATAAAGCCTCAAGCTCGTATTTTAGTTATTTCAAAGAGTTATAAGACATCTTTAAAACATCCAGCAGAGATAACCGCTGATAAAGTACATGATGCGGCTTTGTATGGTGATGAGCCCTGTTTGATAAAGAAAAAGTCTGATGTTTATGTATGGTCTGGCCCAATTAAGAATAAAACTTTAACAACGGCGCTTGAACATTATAAGAACAATAAAATAAATATTGACGCTGTTCTTGTTGATGATGGTTTCTCTCATCGAAAAATCAACCGTGATTTAAATGTTGTGTTAGTTGATGTCTCAAGAGATCTTGAGCATTATAGCTTGTTACCCTTTGGACATTTACGTGAAGATTTAAAACACATTGATCGAGCGGATTTTGTTTTTTTAACTAAGATAAATCAAGCTGATCAGAAAACCTTAGAGTTTTTTCGGGATTATCTCATGAGAGAAAATATTGCGTTCGGAGAGGTCGTTTTTAAGTCTGAGATTGATTTAAAGAAGAATGATTTATATATATTTTCTGGTGTAGCTAATCCGTTAGAGCTTGAAAAAAACCTTAAATCGTCGGGATTTGTAGTTAGAAAACACAAAGTTTTTAAAGATCACCACATCTATACGGATGATGAGCAAACTGCAATTTACAAAGATTGGAAAAATCATGTCGATTCCGCACTTTGTACGACAGAGAAAGATATCGTTAAAATTACCTCTGATGAATTGAAAAAAAATGTGCAAGTCATTAAATTGAATTTAGAAATAACCAAGCAAGATAAGGATAAATACAGTGAGAAAATTAGCCAAATATTGTAGTTATTTGCTTGCGCTGGGGATGAGTATTTTGCCTTGGAAGTTTAACATTTGGTTGGCTAAGGTTTTAACTTTTATATGGGTTGATGTTTTTTCTATCCGTAAGAAGGTTGTTTTTGACAACATAGATATTGCGTTTCCCCAGACAGATGAAAATATTAAAAATATATGGATGCATGAAAGTATTTACACTTTGATGCGAAGTCTTTTTGATGTCATAAGGGTTCCATTTTTGAATGATAGGTGGATAGATCGCAATGTCGTTTTTCACGGTTTAGAGAATGTAAAACCAGATCAAGCTTATTTAGTGTTAACTTTGCATATGGGAAGCGGTGATTTAGCGGCGGCTGTCATAAGTGAAAGAATTTTACCTTTAAGCTTAATCTCAAAAAGATTTAAGAATCTGTTTTTAGATGAGTTTTGGTTTTCTTTAAGAACACGCTCTAAAACTAAATTTATAGATGCACACAGTAAAAGAAATGCTTTTGATATATTAGCAGCCATTAAAGAGAAACGTGGAGTTGTATTTGTTTTAGATCAATTTATGGGTATGCCTTATGGAGTAGAAAGTACTTTTTTTGGTAAAACGACTGGTACAGCATATGGTTTAGCCTTATTTGCACAAAAAACTAAATTACCTGTGCTTCCTGTTTACACTTATTGGGATGAAAACGATAAAATGCATATTTATTTTAATAAAACTATAGATGTCTCTAAGTTTTTAAGTGAGAATAATTTAGATAAAATAGCAGACCAAACGACGTTAAATAGAGCAGTTACTGAGAGATTTAATAAAGAGCTTGAGAATATGATTAAACAAAAACCTGCGCAGTGGATGTGGGTCCATCGCAGATGGAAGGAATTTGAATGAGAATCTTGTTATTAGTATTATTTTTAGTAGGATGTTCTTCTAATTTTTTAAAATACGATAAAAATGATAAATTTTTTAAGAATGAGGAATTTGATCGACAAGTTCAAATAAAGACGTCAGATGATGAGTCTTCAGACATTTCAGACTCTAAAGAGGCAGCTAAAGAGATAAAAGAAGACACATCTAAGAGTGTAACATTAAGTCAATCAAGTGAAAGCTCGTCTCCTGTGGTTGTGAAGCAACCAGTAAAAAAACACATCTCTAAAGTTAAGCCAACAAAGGTTAAGCCTGTATCTATTGCAATTACTCAAAAAAATTCATCTACAGCTCAATCAAATGCAACTAAAAAACTACCGACTACAGTTTCAAAAACAATGGAAGTGTCGCCAGCAGCAACTATTACAGAAACAAGTCGTCAGCCAGATATAGAGGATAAAGCGGGATTTCCTCAAGGTTCTCGTAGGCCAGCGATTGATCCTTTTAAGATTGGAGAAAAAGTTGTTCACTCTGTAACATATTTTGGTGCTGAAGCTGGAAAATTAACAATGCAAGTAAAACCTATGGCAGAAGTTAATGGTAAGAAATCGTATCATTTTGCGGTGAGCTTAAAATCAAGCAGTATATTTTCTAAATTTTACTCTGTTGATGATCAAATGGATACATTTCTAGATTATGAAATGCTTGTTCCCTACGTGTTAAAACTTAATATTAAAGAAACTGGTAAGTTAGCCCAGTCGCAGGCATATTTTAACCACACAAATAATACAGCGAGCTTTTGGGAAAAAAAGTACACTGAAAAAAGTGGAGAAGAAGAAAAAAAATACTCTTGGGATATTTTACCTTATAGCCAAAATGCTTTCAGCGGGATTTTCTATATGAGGGTCTTTGATTGGAAAGTGGGTAAAGAAATATCCTTTAGAGTGGCTGAAGACAAAAAAAATGTAGTTTTCAAAGGCACAGCAATCGCTAAGGAAAAATTATCAACTGATGCAGGGACATTCGATGCATACAAGATTAAAGCCTCAATTATTTCTAGAGGAGCTCTGTCGCAAACGGGTGATATATTTATCTGGGTTACTGCAGATGAGCATAAATATATTGTAAGAATAGAAGCGAAAATTAAAATTGGCACCTTAGTATCGGAAGTTGAGCAAATTACACCTGGTAAGTAATGAGGTAGTGTATTTAGGTCAATGTCGTATTAAAAGAAGGAAAATACGAAAAATATGAATCGAAAAGTTCAAGTTGTTGTTCAGACTGCTTTTATTGGAGATGTCTTTCTCTGTATTCCTTTTTTAAAAAGGTTAAGAGAGTTGTATCCTGAAGATTTAATTATTTTTGTGGCTAAAAAGGGTGTAGCTGATTATTTTTTAAAAACTCAAATTATTGACGAACTTGTAACAGTCGAAAAAGGCCATTCAGATTCTTATAATAGAATATTAGCACATATAAATTCGTACAAAAATATTGAAAATGTTTTTTGCATTCATAAATCTTTGAGATCAGCACTTTTTACATGGAAAATAAAAGCTAAAAATAAATTTGGATTTAAAAAGGGGATTAATTTTCTTTTTTTTACAAAATCTATTTCTTATCCGATGACGTTCCCTGATGCGATCAGGCAGATGTCTTTGCTCTCTTTAGTAGATAAAATTACGGCAGATAAAATGAAAGAGAGTGATTGGTCGTATTTGAATTTTTCAGATGAGTCTGGAAGTTTTAAAAGTATTCCTGATTTTTTTAGTATGAGAGTTCATAAGGATTTATTCAAAAAAAACTCAGAAACAAGTACCCTAAAAAAAATTGCTATTTTTCCAGGTTCAGTTTGGGAAACTAAAAAGTGGCCTTTGGCTTATTACATTGAGTTGACTCAAACGCTCATCCGTAAAGGTCATAGTGTTTATCTTATGGGTGGTCCTGAAGAAGTTGAACTTGTAAACAAGATCTATCAGCAAGCGCCAGAGTCTCATGCTTTAGCCGGAAAACTTAAACTTATTGAGTCCATTGAGTTTTTAAAAGAGTGTGATTTGATTATTGGCAACGATAGCTCGCCTTCTCATTTAGGAGCGAGTGTAGGAACTCCTGTTGCCGCGATATTTGGTCCAACAACTTTAGATTTGGGTTTTCGACCGTGGAATGATCAAAGTAAGGTTATTGAAAATAAAGCGTTATCTTGTAGACCATGTGGATTGCATGGCCATCATAAATGTCCTTTGGGTCATCATAAATGTATGGTTGATATTTCCGTACAAGATGTTTTAACTATGTGTAATCTTTAACATTGATATTATATTTACGTATTTTCCGTAAGAGCGTGTTCTTAGGGATATTGGCTTGTGCGACGGTTTGATTGATTTTCCCTTTATTCGCTTTCAGAGCGCTCACGATAAAGTCTTTTTCAGCTTGTTCTTTGAAAAGTTCAAAATCAAGTGGTCCAGAACTTGAAACCGTATCAATTACAGATGTGGCTTCAGATTTAGGTTTTGAAAGGCTTCTCATGTTTTCAGGCAAACTGCTCACAGTCATGACTTGACTGTTTTCGATGATAAAAGCGCGCTCAATAACATTTTCGAGTTCTCGGATGTTGCCTGGCCAACGATATTTCTTCATGAGATCTAAACACTCTGGCTCTATGCTATGAATGGCTTTTGCATGTGTTTTGGAGAATTTCTCAAGAAAACTTAAAGCTAATTCAGGGATGTCATCTGAGCGTTCTCTTAATGGGGGTAAGAATATAGGCATCACATTAAGACGGTAGAAAAGATCTTCTCTGAAATCTTGGTCTTCCATCATTTTTTCCAAATTTCGATTTGTAGCCGCGATAATACGAGCATTGGTTTTTACTTCACGGTTGCTTCCAACCGGAGTAAATTTCTTCTCTTGCAGGGCGCGTAATAATTTAACCTGCATTTCAGGTTTTAACTCTCCAATTTCATCTAAGAAAAGTGTTCCATTATTAGCTAATTGAAATTTACCAATTTTTCTTTCAATAGCTCCTGTGAAGGCCCCTTTTTCATGGCCAAATAATTCACTCTCCATAAGTTTTTCTGGAATGGCTCCGCAGTTAATGGCTACAAATGGACCTGATTTTTTAGCAGAGTTAAAATGAATAGCTTTTGCAACAAGCTCTTTTCCTGTTCCATTTTCGCCGCGAATTAAGACTGTTGTATCAACTTTAGAAAGTTTATAGATAAGATTAAACACTTCTTTCATTTTAGTGTTTTGTCCTACGATCTCGCTTTCAATATCGTCATCAAAAATTGGGTTAGAAGCTGTAAGTTCTGAGATCATTTCATGAGCTTCTATGCTCTTTTTAACTATACTTGAGAGTTTGTCTGCATGAACAGGCTTTTCAACGTAATCGTAAGCACCTTCTTTGATGGCTACAACAGCATCATTCAAATTACTATGAGCTGTCATGATGACGACAAATGTTCGTGGATCGATTTCTTTAATTTGTTTCAGGGCTTCAAGGCCGTCAACCTCAGGCATTTTAACATCCATTAAGATGAGGTCCCAAAACTCTTTTTTGGCTAATTCAATGGCTTCTCTTCCATTAGAGGCTTCAGTGATGTCAAATTCCACATCCGTAACTGTATTGGTAAGAATACTGGCAACTGATTTTCTGAGTTCTACTTCATCATCAACAATAAGAGTTTTCAATTTCATAATCTACCTTATATTACATTTTACTCTACAGGATCAATAGGTAAGCGTACATAAAATGTCGTACCAACACCTAATTGCGATTTAAGTTTGATATTGCCGCCATGCAGTTCAATAAAATACTTCACTAAATATAAACCTAATCCCGTGCCCTTAGATTTCATATCTTGATTGCGACCACGCACAAATTTTTTCCAAATATGAATTTGATCTTCTGAAGAGATTCCCTCTCCGGTATCTGAAATTTCGATCAAAATTTCGGTTTCGGTTTCTTTTGTGCTGATTCGAACTTGTCCGCCTTCAGGTGTGTATTTGATAGCATTTTCAATTAAGTTTTGCATCACTTCCGTCATAAGAGTTACGTCAAACTCGATGAGAAACATTGGTTCAAGCATTAAGCTCACACCAATGTTTTTGGTGAGGGCTAAAGGTCTTAATCTCTCTACAGCAAGCTCGATCACCTCATTGATGTCAGCGGTTTCTTTAATTATTTGAAAGTCTCGAGATTCTACGCGCAAAACTTTTAAAATAGATTGAATATAGCGATTCAACTCTTCCGAGTAAATTTTTAAATTTAAATAATCATCTCTTAAGTTCTCTGAGATATCCTTTTGTGAGTTGAGACGATCTGCAACAGCTTGTATTTTAGCTAAAGGAGTTTTTAAATCATGACTAATAAGGCTTATAAAGTTGTTTTTGAGTTGCTCTAAATCAGCCAAGTAGCGTTGTTCTTGCTGAAGCTGTGCGTGAGCTTTTTCTATTTTAAGAGCATGATAGCCGATGTAAATAACCCAAATTAATATTAATAATAAAATAGGGCTAATCAACGGTATCCAAATCGAAAATGTATCGAATATCCAAAGCGAAAAAGCAGACCACAGAGCGCCTATCCATATAAAAATAAATAGGGCTACAGCTTGAGGGAAGTATGTAATTACGCTTACAGCTGCGATAGTTAAGGTTAAAAGTAAAAGCGCGCTAAATAAAGTTGAGCTTCGTTTGATAAAGCGTTTCTCAATGATGTTATCGGCGACTTGGGCCCAAAACTCGTGTTTAGACATACCACCTAGGGGAGTTTGAATTTGTGAGTTAAGATATTTTTCAGTTCCGATGAATACTATTTTATTTTTAAAAAAATCTTTTTCAGGAAGTTCGTTTTTTAAAACACTTTGAATATCAATTTTTTTAAATCTTTTTAATCCACGATAATTAATAACGGGTAATGAACTTGATGTATTTGATCTGTCATTTAATATGGCATGACTTAAGTCTTTCAAAAAATTATTACTTAAAGGTAATCTTCTCACTATACCATCTTCATCTCTTAAGACATCCGTATGACCAATGTTGGATCTATCTGGCAGAGTCGAAAATGGCAAAGACATTTTTTCCAAATTACTGGTATTTGTAGACCATTTAATTCGAGGATCTTTAAAAACAATAATTTCTTGCGAGTTAAGTCGAGTAAAGCCAATATTCTCGCCAAAAAATAAAGTAACGCCGATAGCTTTAGGGTCAGAATTTAAAATTTTAGATAAAACATTAAACCAGATTCTTTGATCCCAAAAAAAACTATCTGATACCTCTTGGGATTCATTGGTATTGACGAGGTTGTTTGTATTTTTATCAAAAATTTTAACGAAATCGCTGGGCTTAATTGTCACTAATACGATATCCGTATTGGTGGGCTGACTACCACGCAATTTGAAGCGCATATCGTAAAAGTCAACTTCATCAAACTTAAGAAAGACAATGGCAATAATCCAACAAAGCAAAGCTCTGCTTAAAAAACCTCTTTTGAGGGAGACCCAGTCTAGCCATTTGGTAAGTATTGTTTTCACGCATTGCAAAATTATCCTATTTCAGCTCGAGTTTCAATGGTGAGTGAAGATATAATGATAATATGAAATGGATACATACCGTAGATCAATCGTTACCCCACTTAGAAGGCTCAGTTTTAACAGTCGGAAACTTTGATGGCGTTCATTTGGGGCATCAAAAACTTCTGGAAGAGCTAGTTCTTAAGGCAAAAAATCTTAATTTACCCTCTGTTGTGTGTACATTTAAACCACATCCAAGAACAGTTTTGCGTCCAGATCTGCCAGTCCATCGGTTGTTTGATTATAATGATCAAGCTGAGTGTATGGAGTCTTTAGGCGTTGATTATTTAATAGAAGAAAAATTTACAAAAGATTTTTCCTTAATGCATGCAGAAGAGTTTTTAGATCTCTATTTAGTGCGTTATTTTAAACCTAAACACATGGTTGTGGGATATGATTTTAACTTTGGGAAAGATAGATCTGGTGGTATAGATTTTTTAAAAGCCTACTGTGTAAAAAACAATATTGGACTTACTGTCGTAGAGGCTTATGAAAAGCATGGACAAATTGTCTCATCATCTTCAATTCGTAAATTATTGGAACATGGGGATTTGCAAAGAGCAGAAGAGTTTTTAGGAAGAAAATATTATTTAAGAGGACCTGTTCGAGTAGGATTTAAGCGTGGTCGTCAAATTGGAGTGCCAACTGCCAATGTGAGTCCTGATATAGAGTTTGTTCCGCGTAAGGGTGTGTATTTTTCTACAGTTTATTGGAAAGATAGAACATTTAATTCGATCACTAACATTGGTTATAATCCAACTTTTGAAAATGATAATTCATACCTCAAAGTCGAAACGCATATTTTTGACTTTAATCAAGAAATCTATGGAGAGCAGATTAAAGTTGAACTTTTACAGTTTCATCGTGACGAGATGAAGTTTGCTGGGGTTGATGCTTTAAAGCAGCAAATAGAAAAAGATAAGGTCGAAGCTAGAAAGTATTTCAATGAAAATATTTAGATCTTCAAAATTGGGTTTAAAGGTCTCATCTGAAATTTTTAAAGAGAACGATGGGATACAGATAGATAGCTTTGATGTGACCAAGTTTGAAGAGTATTTGAATCTCGATTATGATTTGATTGAACTCGGGGAAGAGGAAGCTCGCAATCTTTTTTCCTTTTTTAAAGTTTTAGATGTGAAAACTCAAACTTTAGGGTGTTTTGATAGTTTGATCAGGATAAATGGGGTGTACAAACCCCTACAGTTGGATTCTTTATCCTTCATTCATTTTTTACAACAGAGTAAAGTCATTTTGAATGCAACTTTAAGTGCAGTTGTTGTAGGTTGCCCCGATAAGCTTATGATGTACGGTATGGACTTGAGTAAGTTAGGATTAAATAGAATATATTTAGTTAGTCCGGAAAATAAAAATTTAAAGGGTAGAATTGAACATTTGCAGAAAACTCTTTTAGGTGTTCACATAGAGCAAGTTATGACAGATAAGATTTCAGATATATCTGACTCCTGTGGTTTGCTTATTGTCGATTTTGATAAAGCTAAAAATAGTGAATTAGTGCAAGATTTAACTTATTTTAACTTCCTAGCTGAAAAAGCTATTTTTTTAGATATCAGGGGTTATGAAGATTTTGAACTGTCATCTGAAGCGGAGAAAGCCTCATTGCAAGTGTTAAAATCAGAGGACTTTATTAAGTTTAAATATACTTTTTGTAAAAAAAACTAAATATCCATTCTTAAGTCCAGTTACAAAAAATGTCACCTTCTGTAGACTACAGAAAGTATGTCTAAACTGGGTGAAATACTAATACGGCAAGGGTTGGTTAGAACCGACCAAATACAACAAGCGATACAGGAATCAACTAGAACAAAAACTAAGTTGGGGCTTGTTCTTGTTAATAACGGTCTTTTAAAAGATAATCAAATTTTACGTGCTCTTGAAAAACATTATGGTATTCCCGGAGTGGATTTATCAAGCATAGAAATCGATAAAAAGGCTCTTGAACTCATGGGGCGTGAGCACTGTGAAAAGTACGCGGCATTTCCAGTTTCTAAAGCTGGTGGCACACTTGTTGTGGCCTTTTCTGATCCGTCAAACATCGAAGCCCGGGATCAAATTCGGTTTTTAACTAAATGCAAAGTCCAACCTGTTTTGACAACAGATGTGATGATTCAATCTTCTATTGAAAAGTACTACGGACATATTGGTTCAGCTCAACAGTTGAAGTCTGAAGATTTTTCAGAAGATAATGTAACGACGACAGGCGCGGCAGGAACTGCCGTTAATGTTAATGAAGAAGATGATAAAGATATTCCTATTATTAGATACGTAAATAGTATTTTATTAGAAGCTATGAAAAAAAGAGCTTCTGATATTCATATCGAGCCTTACGAAAAAGTTTTTCGTATTCGATTTAGAATTGATGGTTCACTTATAGAAGTCGCATCCCCAAGTCCAGCTGCAGCAAGTGCACTCATAGCACGTATTAAAATTATGTCGCGTCTTGATATCGCTGAAAAACGAAGGCCTCAAGATGGACGTTTAAAAATCAAGATTTCCCGAGATGATAAAGAGATGGATTTTCGTGTGAGCACAGTACCTACTATGTGGGGCGAGAAAATCGTTATGCGTCTTTTAGATAAGTCTAATTTACAGCTTGATATGACGAAATTAGGTTTCGAGGAGGATGATCTCAAATTATTTAAAGATAATATTAATCTTCCGCAAGGTATGGTTCTTATTACAGGTCCAACAGGATCAGGAAAGACAACGACAATTTATTCAGCGTTGGCAGAACTCAACAAGCCTGATGTTAATATAAGTACAGCGGAAGATCCAATAGAGTTTAATCTCGAGGGTATTAATCAGGTGCAAATGAATCCTGATATAGATTTAAATTTTAGCACGGCACTAAGAGCATTTTTACGTCAAGATCCTGATATTATCATGGTCGGTGAGATTCGTGATTTAGAGACAGCCGAAATTTCATTTAAAGCGGCTTCGACAGGACATTTGGTCGTGAGCACACTTCATACAAATGATGCGCCATCGACTATTGTCAGACTAACTGAAATGGGCATTCCACCGTATTTAATTTCATCCACTGTCAATCTTATCGTGGCACAGCGTTTAGTTGGAAAAATATGTGAGTCATGCAAGGAGCCGCTTCAAGTTCCAGAAGCAACGTTATTGAATTTAGGAGTCAGTAAAGTAGATATTCCTAAATTCAATCTTATGAAGGGACGAGGATGTAGCAATTGTAATAATACGGGTGTGCGAGGTCGTCTTGCTATTTATGAATTAATGCCTATAAATGAAAAGATCAAAGAAGCTATTTTGAGAGGGGCCTCAGCTCAAGAGTTAAGAAGGCTAACTAAAGATATAGGCCTTAAAACTTTGCGGCGTAGTGGTTTATTGAAATTAGCTCGTGGGCAAACAACAATTGATGAAGTTTTAAATACCTCAGTTAGAGATGATTAACAGGAATGACCAACATGATTGAAAAAATACTGACAAAAGCTAAAGAATCATCTGTGTTAGAAATGCAATTTAGATTGGGGCATAAAACCATTGGTAAAATTAAATCAGAGTGGTTAGAGATAGACGATGAAAGTTTAGGTCTTTCAGAGTGGGAAGATTTAAAAGATATCTGTTTACAAAACAATGAAAAACTCTCTCTTGAAACAAAAGGTTTTGTCAGAGGGTTGTTTAAAACCGTAGATCAGATGTGGTCTTTTTCGTTTACGGAATACCGTGATTGTTTAAAGGCTTATTTCAATGTCTTGCCTCAATTTCAATTAAGTCAATATATTCA
>JBKBTW010000039.1:0-16363 GCA_046291245.1 Pseudobdellovibrio sp.
TCCTCAACACGGAGTTCATGATTTTTAGACAAGAGCAAAACATCAGAGTAAAGTGTGGTTTGCATCTCTTGGAGATATTGCCCGAGGACTATGTCTGTTAAACCTAATTCTTTTTGAGCATCAATGAAAAACTGACCAGCTAATAAAGGCTCACTTGCCGATGAATCTTCAGAGAACCTTTTTAGAGATTCTGGCTTTACTCTTAAGTAATTAAAAATTGTGAGCCAACCTTTAAACTCATAATTAATGCCTGAAGCTAAATTAAGACGATAATCACACCATAATGAACCCTCATTTGATGAGGCCACTTTCAAAGGAGATATAATCTCTTCAAAAGTAAGTTCACCTATGGCTTTAGCTATTAAGTTTTTATTGGCTTGAAACCAAAAATCTTGCCGGCTCATAAATTAAAACCTTGACCATCCTTAAAGAAGACATCTCGATCTGCCATCAGCAAAGCCGCTCTTTTATGTGGAAAATCAAATTCTTTAACAAATTTCCAACCTGGAATCAGTTGGAGATATTTCAAAACTCTTTTATTATCACTTCGTGGTTCTCCAACAATATGTTTGGTGCGTGGCTCATCTAAAAAAATCATATGCATAGCTGATCTCAAAGATACACTTGTATTGTCTAATCCTAAATAAGTCTCATCCCCTATAAGAAAATGAAACCCTCTATCATAAATATCATAATCATAATAAGGAGCAATGCGATCTTCCGCAGCCCAGTAAATTTCATAATATCCTACCGGAACGCCATCAAATTCCATTATAAGAGGAACTTGATGCAGATCTTTTTGGGCTCTAATTAAATAATCTTTAAGTTCTTCTTTAGACTTATTCAATTCCCATAGATCATACACGCGAGGTTTATTGTGCCAATCGTGAAACAAATCTAAATCTGTTTCTACATCGACGGATCGATAACTCACCATTTTACCTATCTCAGGGTAAAATCTTTTATATTTTAAACCTTTTCCCACTAAGGGGCGCACTGGATGTAATCTGTCATGAGTGACCTGCTTTAAATTCGTATTTTTTAAATGAGTGTTGACAGCTGTGTCTTCGGATAAAGTACCCCAAACATTCTGTGTCTGATAAAAATCTTGTTTAGTTACCAAAAACTTAATTTGATCTTGTTTATCGAGTAAAACCTCTTTTAAAATATCAACTTGAGTGGTTAAAAGAATTTCTGCCTTCAGGGCATTTTTGCATTTGAAGAATAAAATATCCAACACTTGATACAGAACTTTGAAAGAATTTGGAAAGTGATCATTTTCCATAACTTCAACAGTTAAAGTTTCTCCATTTTGAAAAAAATTGAACTTCATAAAATGATTATTTTCATCTTTAACGAAACAAGACACTTCACTGATATGAAGTGTGAATGAAAAATTTGTATCTGCTAATTTTATGTTTTCTATCGCTGTCATTATTTTCTCTTTTTTTTATATTAAAGGATTTTTAATTTTACTATAAATAGCTAGTGGATTTTCAGTTGTATTTTCATTTATGCTTTTGAATGAGCATATGAAATTACCTTTATGCATAAGATAGGGACTCTCTAAAACATAATTTAAAAAAGCCTCATCTTTAACACCTTCAGCTTTTAAGCTGCTCATGTAGTCTCGAAGGTCTTGGATAAGATCTTCTTCTGATAAATCCTTTTCGTCTGCCAAAACAGAAATAACATTAAAAGTTGAATTTAAAATCAAATAATAACCAAATAAATAATTCGCCATCTCTAAGCTTAAAATATTTCCATTACTCCTGTTTAAAGAACGAACCTCGTCAGAAAAATTAGAAAATCCAAGCTCCGTGTAACCAGTTCCTTGACAGTCTCTGAAATAAGCCTTGATTGGATATCCATTTTCAAAGTCCAAGACTATGTTTTGTTGATGAGCTCCCATCACTATTCCGTATTGGGTTGCAGCTAAAGTTAAAGGCTTAACTACAACTTTTAAATAATTTTGAAACCATTTTTTCTTTTTATCTTTTAATGAAAGTGGGTCAGAATTATTTTTTAACAAATTTACAATAAAACTGTCTTCGTGACTCAGTAAAGCATCCTGTGCGACTGTCGCCAAAACGGCTTTGTTTTTTTCTGAACCTTTTGAAAAAGGATTCTCCCTACACACCACAATGCTTTCTTCTATAATCGATCCTTCTTGATCCTTAAGAGCCACGTAAGCTGGTTCGGAAATAACCTGAAAAAGACCTTGAGATTTCAAATAATCCTGCCCCTTTTTCGTATTTAAAACGTCACGCATCTGCAAACCACGCTCAACTTCATGAACTAAAAGATGACGAATGGAGTTTGTTAACTTTAAAGTCATAGAGAACTTCAACATATAAGGCGCATCATTGCGGTAAAGAGATCGCAAAGATGAAGTTGGTTTCCATAAAAAACGTTGCTCTCTTTCGAACTCAATAATTTTTCCAGACTTTATGTAGTAACTTACATCTTTATTTTGCTTGAGCACGTCGTACTGCCAAGGATGCATAGGCACCGGCATGAAGCCCTGATCCAGTGATTTTAAGTGATCTGAATTCAATTTTTCACTTTTTAAAAGTTCATGCGTCCACATTTTTTCATTAAAAGATTCAGCAAAACCTTGATGTAAAATTTCAACAGAACACAACAACCACTGCAAAGAAAACTGAGCCCCGAACTCAGGAGAATACATTTGCATATCAAGATCAGTAAATTGATCGCGTATTTTAGGCGTGGGATGAAAATTATGTCCTACAAGTAAAGCTTGCTCGGCATCTTCAAAACTAAAGTCATTCGTTTTTAATACTGTTTCATTTTTTAATCTGTACTTGATAGATTTTAGAATATTATCACGACTTTCTAGAACCCTTTTTTTAAAAAGTTTAAGTGACGACGTATCGGCATTAAAAACATTTTCTAAATGAGATGATAAAAGCTCTATCATTTCATCAAAATTTAATAATACCCTTTCTTCCTGTCTAACTAAGTAAAAATCGCCTGTATATTTATGACGTCCTAAAACGGATATTTTTTTTATCGGCATTTCTAGATAAGACTCTTTTGAGAGCGCGACCTTAATGCTTTCATTGTCATAGTCGATAACAAAGCCATCCCACTCTTTAAAGAGAGAGTTTAAAAAACAGGTCGCAGAGTGTAAATCAGCAATTTTTAACAACTGTAAAGTGTCCATTATAAAAGATCTCTTTCTTTGTGAATTTTTGCTTTCTGTTGATATTGCTTGTAAATAAAAGCTAAAAGTAAAAAGCTTAGCAAAATCAAGACATAACCTGTCGTCGAAAATCCCATCTTAAATGACGCTGCAGCACTCACTCCACCGACCATGTAACCCAAAGTGCTTAACGAACTCATAAGACCTGATTTCTTTCCATAACTATTCTCTGTGTCTGATGGGCTATGCCTTAATTCAGCCATGTACAGTGGCGGTAAAAGACCAATTCCAATCGAAATGCATACGATTGAAATCCATAGTGTTTTCATATCTTGAATCAACACAAATAAAATGGATCCGACCAAAAGTATAAAAACTGCAAAATACATAAATTTGTTTTTTTGTTTTTTTAAAAATTTTCGTCCTAGCATTTGCGACAAAAGAACAATGCAGCTAGCTAAAAATAATATCTTTGCAGTGACTTTCCCAGCCTCTAAACTTGTAAACATCATTTGATACTGAATCACTCCAGCTAAAGATGAATTTAAAACTTCCATATAGCTTGAAAATACAAAAGCTATCAACATGATCCAAACAAGAGAGGTATTTTTGAACTGTTGAAAAATATGAGCAAAATAATTTTTAAAACCAAAACGATGATTATTTTTAACTTCATTGCTTTCAGAAAAGGTCATATTTTTTTCAAATAAATCTATTCTTAGATTATTTTTTTGCAAAGATTTGTAAAGTCCATACAAAAACAGTGGTATAAAAATTAAAACGACACAATATGTTAAAAATACGACATTAAGAGAGATAGTGAATATCATAATAGCCATGACCCCTAATAGTCTGCCCAGAGTTAAACTCATCGAGTGCAAGAACATGGACTGAGTATGATTTTTTAATTCAGTTTTTTCGCTGATATCATAATGCATGGCCTGCGCCACAGGGGCTATTGCCGATGCCACGAATCCATAAATTAACCGACTTAAAAATAGTACAGCTAAATTGAAAGTATGATTTTCCGATGGATTAAACAAAATATAAGCCAGTATAATAAACGATACGGCTAAAGAGATTAGGCCTATTAATAAAACATTAAATCGACCTTTTTTATCGCTTAATGAAGACCAAAATGGACTTCCAAATAAAAATAAAAATGATCCTAGACTAAAAGTAAAAATCACATCCGAAAGACTTAATTTAAGACTCTCTGCTAAGTACGGATATAAAGATATCAGTAGACCCTGTGCTCCACTAAAAAGTAGAACACTTATGACCGGTATCCATCTCAATAAAAATAAATTATTCTTATCACTCATTGAGTATTTTTTTTCTTATAAACGAATAAACAAACAAATGGAATAAGCATCAGTACTAAAGCTAATCCAGCTAATTGACCTGTCGTAAATAAAGCCGTCGTCAATGATATCAGCGTTACGCACGCTAACCCTACTGGAATGATGTATCTTTTCAAAGGCGTTTCTTTTTTTACTGTAATGTTTTTAATATTTTGTTTAAGCTTTAAGTCTTGTTTTAAATTTACACTTTGAACTTTTACTTTTCTGCGCTTACGGAAAAAACTATAAAATCCCAATAAAGCTACCACTAAAGAAAAAAATGTAAACACTAGCCAAATTCCTTTTAAGTACAAACCACCATAATTACCAAAATGAAGAGGCTCAGAAAGCATCACCATCTTCAAGTATAGAGGTAACTCAACCACCCTCACTAAATTTGCGGTTTGGGCATCTATAACGACAACTTCACTTATTTTTTCTGTTAAAGGCGTACGGCCGTTCATTAAAAATAAAAACTTATTTGGTAAACCAAATTCTGTATCTGGAAATGAAATATACGTGATATGCATATCCGGTTTAGCTTCCAAAGCAGAAAGAAAAACTTTTTTAAGTGGCGCTTGAGGTATCTGCTCTAAGTGTTCAACGTGAGCATACTCCGCATTCAACATCTCCAAGGTGTTCTTTTGAAAAATTTTAATCAACACACCATTAAAAGCCAATAACGTTCCACTTAATCCTACAACGAGAGCCCATCCGAATGTGACCGCTCCAAAAAATTTATGATAATCTAAATTTTTAAATATCTCCCCTGTGCGGATCTCTCGGAAGGTACGGCCTTTCATAAAATTGCCATACAGGTAAAAACCAGTCACCAACATTAAAACATACAGAAACCCAATCAAACCTACATATAATTTCCCGTAAGATCCCAAGAAAAACTCCCGATGAAGTTCAAGTACAATCTCAAAGAATTTTCCTTTAGAGTTGGACGTCTTCGCTTCAGGATCAACACGAACTGTTGCAAAATCTTGCTCAAGCTTAATTTGAAGTTTACGCGCACCCCGTAACTGACCTGATCCATTCATGCCTACACGTGCATGAATGGTTAAATAATCACCCTCATCCGGAAATAGAGCAATAAGCCTATCTTGAGAGTGCTTTTTCAAAATATATTCGGAAATTTTTTCATAACCTGTTGCGACTTGTTCGCTATTTAAACTTTCAATTGTCATTTGATTTTCATTAACGCTAAAACCGTTCTCAACTTCATCTTGAAATAATAAAATCATGCCCGTTAATGCAAAAATCACAAAATGTACCGCAACAATTAAACCTAAATAAACATGTATTTTGTATATTTTCTTAAACATCTAAACCCCAAGACGTCGTATTATTACCTATGAAAATCGTCAACACATTAACGCTCAATCGCGCTGTTGAAAACAACCTGATTATAAATAATTCTCACATTCATACACTCTTTAACAGTCTATCTAAAAAATAATTTTTACGTTTCATTATGATAAATTTCGTTAACTTTTTTACACATTATCCGATAAGATAAATATGGGGATGTCATCTAAGATTTTGCATAAAAACCAGTATTTTGTTTTTATTTACTTACTCTTTACAGTAAGCTGCAATCCCCTTTCCGGTACAAGCTCTATTACAGATAGAATTCCACCTGATTTCAAAAAATTAACCACCAGCGTCTGGGAGTACGCAAGCTGTATCCCTCCAATCGCCCCAATCTCAGTAGATCAAAAAGGTCTCATTCATTACCAACTAGCTAACCTGGGCACAGGTCTTTTAAAACAAACCATTGAAACATGGAACACCTCTAATACAACATGCGGCAATGGCTCACCCGCTTTTCAAACCACAAATCTAAACTCTTGGTCTTACTTTCAGATTCTTGATTCTGTATCAGAAGAAAACGATCCTTCTGGAGGGCAAGGTATTTACTATTTAGTTTATTCGATCTTTCTTATCCAACCCAACACAACAGTCGTTTATGTGGACAAAGCTGGAGAAAATATTTACTTACTTTTTTTCACTGATCGCTGGCTAAGTAAATCGCAAGTTCTAAATCACTCTAACTTTTTATCTTTTTCAAACAGTCCTACAAGTTACGCTCCCCCAGGAGCATCAACGCATCACCTCATAGCTAGTAATAAAGCTGCTCCGCCAGAAATAATTAGCCTTAAACAAATGCCAGAGTTTAATGGAGATCTTTCTAATTTTTCAGGAACCTATCAAAGCGAATGTAGATCTCTTGGTGATGCACAGTTAAGAGGGCAATACCACATGACTATTAATAATGGTCAAACACATATTTGGAAAACAGCTTTAGTTCCACAAATGCCACCGACACCTTCAACTTGTAATGGTGCCAACTCAGATATAATATCCACCAACACAGCGTTTAACTGGCTTAATTACGGCAAGCACCCAACAGCTCCTTATTCTCTCGGATATCATGGTGGCGTATCAATCGGCGCTCCTATCAATAAAGGCTACTATATGTGGATTGCACACGATGCGAGTATTATCTGTTATAACACTGATGACACGGCTTTTAATGAATTCAATGGAAATACTCCTCCAAATGGATCAGCTTTATATGATGATTTCGTAGCGAATCCCTTCAAATCAACCCTCAATAGTAATTATAGCCTTTGTCTCTATAAAACTAACTAAGTTCAAATATCTCACAACATGTCTCAAAATGATCTGGTAAAAAACACTCCTCAAAAATAAATTTACATAAACGCTGTGGACACTTTAAACATTTCCCGAGAATCGCCTTCTCTAATTGCCTAAGTTCACTTAGCTTTTTAAAAAAATGTGCAGACACACGACATGTCTATTTTTATATTCAATATACAAGACTACACGTTTATTTTATTTTTAAATCAATTTTATACAACACACACCTTTGGTCTTCACTTTGCTTTACCGATCAGTGGGGACTTAACTAAAAAGGGGTGGTTAATGAAATTCAGTAATTTTTTTAGATACAATTTGATACAAAATAAAACTTCCGTCTTAACTACCGTTTGCGTACAAATTGCAGCTATCAGTTTATTATCTAGTTGTAATGGAAGCAAAATGTCTTTCTCTCAACAAGACGGCCTTGTCTCTGGTAAGGCTGCCAACGAGACTTTACCTGTTGATAGAGGTCCAGCGAGCGAAGTTAAAACGCCTACGACTCCTACAGTCAGCACTCCGGCAACTGTGTCTCAACCAACAACAACTTCAACAACCCCTTCTGTGAGCCAACCACCTAAAGTTGTTTCTTCTACTCCAGTTGTAAGCTCTACTCCGGTTGTAGCTGCAACACTTAAATCATGCAATATTAGTGTTGTAAGCTCAGTTGTTAATGGCGCAGAAAAAACTGAAACAATCACACTTAAACACGGGCAAACTAAACAGTTATTCTTAGCTTCCGAAGCTAAAGAGTGTAAATCTGTTACTCGTACTTGTAATAATGGTACTTTTAATGGTAACTCGGCTTACAAATATCTTAATTGCAAAGAAGAAATTCTTATTTCGGAGCTTCCAGTCAGACTTCAATGCGGTGGACATGTGCCACAAGGCTTAGTTACTATGAAAGCTCCATTCAAACTCCATATCGTACAAGATAATGTGGAGTGTATCGAAGATAATGATCTTTCTCTTAACGACATTGAAAAGAAAAAACTCCCTTTAAATAAATGTAAACTTAAAGAAGCCAACAGTAAAACAGGGAAATACTCTTATTTTTTCACTGATGCAGACGGCAAAAAATCTGAAAAAGCATTTCAGCTAGAACCTAACGACCAGACAAAAAGAGGCGGCAATGGTATAGACGTTGTGTACAGAATGACTGGCGTATGGACACAAGACACCGCAGAAAATTATCTTAAACCTAAAGGTATCTCAATTGAAAAAATTGACCCAGCCCTTGATTTAGCCCAAAAGGCTTTATGTGACACAAGTTATGACCCTTTATTTATCGACTTGACTGAATCTACACGCACTCATGGCATGTTGTTATCAGCCCCATGGAATGGTGTATGGTTTGATATTGCTGGCGCTTTATCCGAAGCAAAGCCTTACTCTCCAATGATGATTTCTTGGTTCAAAGATAGTAAAGTGGCTTACATCGCTTTACCTAATTCCAAAGGTGAAATTCTCGGTATAGACCAACTTTTTGGTGACAGTACAAAAGGTCCAGATGGTCAATATGCTAGAAATGGTTTCCATGCTTTAGCTAAATACGATTATAACAATGACCAAGTTATAGATATGGATGATGTCGTATATGAGCAATTAAGATTATGGGTTGACCGTAATAGTGATGGTAAAGCACAAGCGAGTGAGTTATCAACTTTACGCCAACATGAGATTGAAGCTATCGATTTAGACTACGATCCAAACTATATCGAAAGAGATGCGTATGGTAACGAAATCAGATATAAGTCTGTCGCCTTACGTAAATCTTATAATCCTGAAGATAAACAAAAATTCTTCATGGTGTTTGATATCTGGTTTGAAACAGATCACAATAAAGCGAAAGAATCTGCTCAAAAGTTTTATTACGGAAAAAAGTAATAGAGACGAAAAAACAAAAAATTAGGTTGAATTAATAAAATTAAATTTAATAAGTGGAGATTAAAATGAGTACTGATAAAAAAACAATAAATAAAAAAATCGCAACAGTAGTAAGTTTAATAACTCTTGTAAGCGTAACTCTGTTCAGTTTTCAAAACTGCGGTCAAAAACAATCACGTTCTATAGATCAAGCGGCTAAACAAGAGTTTTTAGAAGAAAGAAAAATGTTTAGCAATGAATAAAATTCAAAAATAAGTAATGACGAAAAAGGTGATCCTCATCAAAGGCTCACCTTTTTTTATGATAATGATAAAATCTCATAAAGATACACTCAATCAACTATTTTAGAAAATCCATTTTTATTGTCGATAGACTAAACACCCGACCAATCGTTCAGTTAAAATATAGAGCTTAAAGGTTAAAGTATTTTTAGTTTTTCTTTTTTTGTACCGATAAAAAAACATGAACAATAATGGCTATTTTCGTATTAGATTATCAACTATCCGCCCTCTGGAGGATATCCCCTTTACAGTTTATATCCATCTTGATCAAAAGATGGTTCCGTACATTAAAACTGGGGATAAGTTACAAGCCGAAAAAATCATTACACTTCACCAAAAAGATACCGGTGAATCTTTTTTTCTCGATAACAAAGATAAAACTTTATATCGTGATTACGTTAAAGCCTCAATGAACTCTACGCTCATAAACAACGATCAAAAAGCCACTATCCTCAGAGAGAGTTCAATTGCCATATTGGAGGATCTTTTTGAAACCCCTGATGTAGGAAAAGCCATCGAAGAGACTAAGCCGATCATTCAAGATCTTTTGAATTTTATGGAAAATGCTCCTGAATCCATTGGTGGTCTTATTAGCCTATCTGGACATGACTTTTACACTTACAATCATTCATTTGATGTCAGTATTTACTCATTAGGGCTTGGATCAGTTCTGGGATTTGATAAAAAAACTATGGAAGATCTAGGACTTTCTTCTATATTTCACGATGTTGGTAAAAGATTAGTTTCTCTTGATATCCTCTGCAAAAAAGGACCTCTTGATGATGCTGAGTGGACTCAAATGAAAATGCATCCTCAATACGGACTTAAAATATTAAACGAAAACGGACAAGTGTCGGATGGGGTTAAAGCAGCCTGCTATGAACATCATGAGTCATGGAAAGGCGGAGGTTATCCACAAGACATTAGCGGACATGAAATTCACCCATTTGCACGGATAGTCGCTTTAACTGATACCTATGATGCGATGACAACACAGCGTTCATACAATGTTCCTATGACTCCTGTAGAATCCCTCAACATGATGAAGGATAAATTGGCACACAAATTTGATCCTGATATGTTAAAAGCTATGTACTCCGTGCTCTTCAAGTTAGATGCTGCATAATTTCATTTCTAAACTTTATTCAGCAATAACTCCTTAAAATTAAGATAAAATATTTAGGATTGACTCCTCGAAGAAGCCCATCTAGCGTTGTTTTTATACACAACTGCAAGGAGAAGCTTATGAAATCTATTTTATTTTCTCTATTAACGCTGATAACTGTAAATGCTTTTGCACAAACTGTTCCTACACACCCAACCCAACCCAACCAAATGATGATGGGTGAATGGATTTCTGAATATCCTATTTACAATCAAGGAACTCAAATTCACACACGTTTCTACTTTACTCCAACAACATTGAACCTTACAGCTACTTGCGTTTTCCCTTATACATCACTTTCAACGTCGCTCATGACCAATGTTCAGTATAACCAAAATGATTTGTACATATTAGAAAATAAAAGCTCCACCGTGAATGACGGGTATAGATATTGTAATATCGCTGTTCAAAGAGATAGATGGCAATTCTACTTCAGTGGGAATGGAAAACTTGTGATCTTCACTCCAATCCCATATAACGGAAGATTCGACCTTATTCGCCCAACTCAACCCACTCCTTAGGTTAAAGCTGAATTAATTAGGCTCGCGCACCATCGGCGATCCGCCGAGAATTAGGCTCGCGCACCATCGGCGATCCGCCGAGAATTAGGCTCGCGCACCTTCGGCGATCCGCCGAGAATTATAGACAGTATTTTTCATCCCATTTTAAGAAACAACGTGGTGCTTTATTCTCGATAAGGTCTTTTTGAAAATCCTCACTTGTTAAAAGTGGCCATGGATTTTCTCTCTCAGCCGGAGCAAAACGATTCATCTGACCTTGTTTTAATTTACGTATTTCATCTATGGATTTCATATGAACAGCTTTAACTTCTAAATAACTTAAAAGCCATTTCCATTTTTTATTTTCTAAAGAATCCGCTTTACTTCCAATAAGATAAATTGTGTGTTGAGGAGTAATGCCTTTATGAGCTAAGCGCTCCACTGTTTGTTTTAAATCTGGATCAAAAACTCTTACTTTAGATTTTGGATTTTTTAAAATCAAAAAGTCCTCCCACCATAAGTTTGAAGACCCCTCGATATGAAAAGACTCATATAAAAAGGGAGAGCGAGTATCTATCAACACTCCATTTTTTTCAAAAGATTGAGCCGATTCTTGAATAACCTTAGTTGGCGCATTTTGACAAGAAACTAACGTCACTAAATATATAAAAAAGATTGCATACTTCATGCACTCATCCTAACACTGACTTTAAGCGAAGAACAACCCTCTATCAGGAGTTTGTTTAAGTGATACCTTATCCTTTTTAAAAATATCACTTAAACTTTATTTATTTACGATCTTCATCGTCGGGAAAAATAAAATATCACGTATACTTGCGCAATCAGTTAAGATCATCACGATACGCTCTATCCCTAATCCTACACCACCTGTAGGAGGCATTCCAGTTTCAATAGCATGTAAAAAATCTTCATCCATAGGATGAGCCTCTTCATCATGGCCACGTTTAGATTCTTGCTCTTTTAAACGAGCACGTTGTTCTTCTGGATCATTCAATTCTGAGTACGAGTTACCAATTTCCATACAAGCAGCAAATGGTTCAAAACGTTCTACAAGTTTTGAATTTTCGCGATGAATTTTCGTTAAAGGAGAAATATCAACGGGATGATCCATCACAAATGTTGGCTGCCACAAATGTGGCTCTGCCGCTATTTCAAAAGCTTTCATTTGTTTTTCACCCAAAGTTAATTTATCCAACTGCAAAGGTTTATCCGAGTTTTCTTTAAGAAAATTATTTAACTCTGCTTCATTTTCCGGATCTACTTTTGCATGTAAACGTACTCCGTCTAAAACAGTAATCTTATTCCACGGAGGTGTAAAATCAATTTCTTTCCCCTGATACATCACCTTCATTGAGCCAGTCACTTCTTGACATACAGTTGAGACTAATTCTTCGAATTGTTTCATTTGATAATTGTAGTCCGTGTAAGCTTCGTAAAACTCAAGCATCGTAAATTCTGGATTGTGTGATCTATCAATCCCCTCATTACGAAAATTTTTACCGACTTCATAAACTTTCTCGAAACCACCTACAATTAAACGTTTTAAATAAAGCTCCGGAGAGATCTTCATATACAGCTTCATATCTAAAGCATTGTGATGAGTTGTAAATGGCTTAGCGGCAGCTCCACCATACAGAGGCTGTAATGTTGGAGTCTCGACTTCCATGAAACCACGATCATCTAAAAATCTCTTAATGGCCTTAATGATTTTTGTTCTCGCAACAAAAACTTTGCGAGATTCAGGATCTGAAATCAAATCCAAATGTCTGTGGCGATACTTAATTTCCACATCTTGGATACCATGAAATTTTTCAGGCAATGGTTCTAATGTTTTTGTCAAAATTTGAAACTTTTTAACATACAAAGAAAGTTCGCCTTTTTGTGATTTAAAAATATAGCCTTCTAAACCAACGATATCGCCTAAATCAACCAAATCAAAGCTTGTACGATCTGTTTCAGATTGCTCTTCCACCTTGATATAGCATTGAAGTGTACCTGTTTGATCTTGAACATTAAAAAAACTGGCTTTTCCCATCGCTCGCATCGTCATCAAACGACCTGCAATTTTAAATTGAGTCTCCGTTTTTTTCTCACCTGCTTGCAATGATGAAAAATCACGAACTAAATTTTCAATGTGTATGTTTTTATCAAATGAGTAAGGAAAAGGATTTATGCCTTTTTCTTTTAATGCATGAAGTTTTTTTCTTTTTTCGGCTTTTATCGGGTTATCTTGATGATCTGCCATATTTTACGTTCCTTACTTAATTTTTTCTGTAAACTAAACAAGTTTACAGAAAGTGTTCCTCAGTCCTTAATTAAAGTTCTCTTCAACTACTTAAGAGGTTTACCTGCAAATGCTTCCATAACATTATGAAGTAACTCGATAGCTTCCTTTTTAGGGCGCTGAAAAGCATTACGTCCCATAATTGAACCAAATGCCCCACCTTGTGCTAATTGCTTAACTTCTTCTAATAACTCAGTTGTCCCTTTGGCCTCACCACCTGAGAAAATAACAACACGTTTACCATTAAAAGAAGATTGCACAACGTGACGGATACGATCTGATAACTGAGCCACTTTAATTCCTTGAGCTTCATAAACTTTTTTAGCTTCAGCTTGCTCAATGTGGGCCGTTGGAGGTTTTACTTTAATAATATTCGCACCCAGCTGCGCAGCAATGTGCGCTGAATACGCGATAACATCGATCCCTGTTTCACCTTCTTTTGAAAGCTGTTCACCACGAGCATAAGACCATATGACCACAGCTAATCCGGCTTTTTTAGCCTCACGAGAAGCTTCGGCGATTTCTTCGTACATTTGTTTTCTATGTTGAGATCCTGGATAAATTGTAAAACCAATCCCCGCACACCCCAAGCGTAAAGCATCATCTATCGAAGATGTTAATGCCGAAATTGGCGCTTTCGATCCATACAACACATCTGAATTGTTAATTTTTAAAATTAATGGGATCTCTCCTGCATAATCACGAGCGCAAACCTCTAAAGCTCCCAATGGCGCCGCATAAGCGTTACATCCCGACTCAATAGCTAAATCAAAATGGTAACTTGGATCATATCCATCTGGATTTTTCGCAAAACTACGCGCAGGACCGTGTTCAAAGCCTTGATCCACAGGCAAAATAACCATCTTACCTGTACCAGCTAATTTACCATGGTTTAACATTCTTGCCATGTTTGTTAAAACACCTACATTTTCAGATCCATACCAGCTTAAAATCTCGCGTACACGTGGGGTCATTTTTCTTGCTCCTTATTATTAAATCATTATTATAAAAAATTGATGCCTTGACGTTATCGAAAAAGGCTATGGTTAGCAAATATTTACCTATAGAGTTGAATAAAAAATTGAATTTATCTGCTGCGCCTGTTAAACCAACATAAGATAGAGGTAATTTTATGAATGTAACTTTTGAACAAACGCCTAATCCTGCTACGTTAAAATTCAACTTTTCTCAAAAAATAGTAGAAGGTCAACATGACTTCCCTAACGTTGAATCAACAGATACATCTCCTTTAGCTGCTAAAATTTTTGGCTTCCCTTGGGTTTCTAGCGTTTTTATTGGCGAAAACTTTATGACTGTCACCAAACAAGACTGGGTGGACTGGAAAGTTTTGGCCTCTCCTCTGTCTGGTTTATTAGCAGAGCACGTTTCTACAGGACAGCCCATTATTGTACAAAAGGTGATTGATCCTGAAGTGAATGAAAACGACAGCGATATTGTTAAACAAATTAAAAAAGTTCTTAAAGAAGAAATTCGTCCTGTTGTGGCGATGGATGGCGGAGATGTGGTGTTCAGTAAATATGAAAACAACATTCTTTATATTCAAATGAAAGGGGCTTGCAATGGCTGTCCGAGCTCACAAGCCACTCTCAAAGAAGGAATCGAAGTTCGTCTAAAACAGGCTATTCCTGAAATTATCTCTGTTGAAGCTATTTAAGCTTCAACATATCATTGTATTTTTAAAATTTAACCGAACCTGAGATCTTTTTCAGATTTAGGCACAAACATTGATTATATAGACTTTGTAACTTGCTAAAGTAAAATGAACATCTCATAGTTTGCACTCTTTTGGCCCATAGGCCGCCTAAAGACGGCACTCTGTCTAAGGATGATACGTTTTTCTTTGCCTAAACAAAGAGGTAACTATGCAAAAAACCATGACTCTACTTTTACCAAAAGCTTTGACAGTAATTTTATGTTTTTTTTCATTTTCAGCCTTCGCATCCGAAGAAGATCAACCAAAACAAGTAAATACAGCCGCACAATTTGATGAATACTATAATTACACATTTAAAGACTATGCAAGCCTACTACGCCAAAGATCTCTTCAGCCCGCTGACTCCAGTTGTGCTACAACTTACACACCATTTATTCAAGATGGTGTTTTAAATACTGTAATTGCCTTTGGCTATTTAGATCATGAGGCCATAACGACAACTCCGCAGATCGATAACACAGGCTACAATTACGGTCCTATACGCGTCTCGGATAGATCTATGTTTTTAGCTGTAAAGAATAACTTAACAGCAGATTGCAAATACAAAAATGATAATCTATGTGGTTTTAACATTATATCCCAATCTTCTAATACTTCTGTCTTAAGTAAAAGTGTTTTAATTCATGATCAACAAACTGAAGTTAGAATTACGATGGCCCACCCTTCTGTAACTGACAGTCACGTTTTAAATGAAACAGAGTACAAACAACAACAGCTTTCCCGCTCACAACAAGTCGAAGATTTATTTAAATACGGTTTAGAAAAAGGTGATGTGACATTTTACATTGGGCACTCAAGAGATGGCGGAGGTCCTGACTTTTTTCCTCCTATCTTAAGAAAAGACATGCATGTAAACTACAGTCTGTATCAATCTAAAAAAACTGGCCTCAACACAATTTTGAAATCGCTTTCGGGACGCCAAGATAACCATTCAATTTTAGGATTATTTTCTTGTTCATCCAAAAGACACTTCGAAAGTAAAATTTTAAACGTTAAACCTAATAAAAAAATGATCTTAAGTAATGACTTAGTGTACTTCAGTGAGACTCTAGAGGCTGCCCTTGGATATCTAGGCGCCTTTATGCGCGGCTACTGTGGCCCTCAGTTAAAAGAATCCGCTTTGCAATCTGATAGAACCAAATATGGTTTTGCTGATTATAACTTATAAAATCTCAGGCATTTCGCAAACCCGGCTCTCTAACTTTGAGTAGGGGGCCGCAAAAAGTGTTACATTAAGAAAGTGTCAAAAGATTGTCCATCTTGGAATCTTCTGGTTTGATTTTTTAACTACAAAAACTTCAACCCTGAGGA
>JBKBTW010000040.1:0-2926 GCA_046291245.1 Pseudobdellovibrio sp.
TAACATCTCTAAAGATTCTAAACTTCGAGTTCCTGAATTTGATAAATTCAAACCACCTAAAATACCACGTGCACGCTCCTCACCTAATGCTTCAATAATAGCGTCTTTACTGGACATACGATCAGAAAAAATAAACTCATCAGATTCATTGAGTGTTTCATAAAACTCTTCAAGAACACGCTTTGTAATATTAACAGGAACTATTTTAAATTTACTCATCAAATGAATTAGCTTACGGATATCCGTATCATCCATTTTTTGAAAAAGTGTACGTATAGCATCTTTTCCAAGATAATTAACAAGGATAGCAGCCTTATCAATACCACGTAATGAATCATAATCTACATTATCAAGCTTACTGATTTTCACTGAACTTATTCCTTCCTAGAAACCCATAAATTAATCGCACTCGCTGCTTTTTCTTCATCACGATCGACTAAATTCATAATACGTTCTTTTAAGAGCTCACTCTCTGCTTTGTCTGGATCAATACTTTCAGGTAATATTGGCATTGCACTACTTAGTCCAGGCAAAGTATTATCTACAGCTTGCAATTCCTCTAGTTCTTCAATTGTTCTTGGCAACATATCTTCAACAGAGTCTGAAAAAGAATCTGTTACCCATTGCATAAAAGGTCTCACCACTAAGAAGAAAAACATCATGAGCGCAAAACCTAACAATCCCCATTTTAATAAAGATTGAACTAACTTTTTCTTTTCTAAATTTGTGAGAAGAGCTTCTGTCTCCGAAAAGTCTTCAGGTTTAAACTGGATAGATTCTATTTTTACTGAATCCCCACGTGCGGCTACAAAACCAATCGCATTTTTAACAAGAGATTCATACTTGGCAATCTCTTCAGCCGAGCGCGGCTCCCATTTTGTTGTAGTTTTACCATCTTTATCAGTTTGCGTAAGAGTTTGTCCATCCACTAAAACTGCAACAGTGATTTTTTCAATACTTCCAGCTGCTTCTTTAACATTTCTTACTGTTTTTGGAACTTCATAGTTAATTGTCTTTAATTCTTTTTTCACGTCTTGCTTGAAGCCAACTTGCCCTTGATTATCTTCAGCACCTGGCATATTAGCTCGTGACCCTGGTACACCTGCAGGATTAACTCTAGAACCATCTAAAGATTCTTCATTTGTTGTTATGCTGCGTGTGGCAGTTTTATCTGGATCAATAATTTCTTCTATCGAAGTGATGACTTTATTATTTATTGTCGCATCTACGCGTGTAACAACTCTGCCTGTGCCAACAACTTTTGATAAAATCGAATCAATACGATCTTCCAGACCTTTTTCAATTTGAGATTTGTGCTCCATCATCTCATTTGAAGCTCCTAAAGCCCCATCTGATTTTTGTGAAAGCATTCGACCATGCTCATCTAAAACAGTAACTTTATCGACATCTAGACCTTCAACAGAATTAGCGACTAAATAACGAATTCCTCGAACTTGATCTGCTGATAATGTTTTACCTGAATGCAAAGAAACTACAACAGATGCCGTTGGAGGAGTTGATTCCTCCATAATTGTTTTTTTCTGCGGTAAAGCTAAAATAACCTTCGATTGTTTAACGGCAGTCAGAGTATTGATAGATCTCATCAACTCACCTTGTAAGGCTCTTTGATAATTTATTTTTTGAGAATATGAGTTGATACCAAAGCTTTCTTTTTCAAACAGCTCTAAACCAATAGTTCCCATATTGCTCGAGCCCACTTCAGACATAAGTTGCATTTGCGTAGCATGCAAAAATTCTTTCGGAACTGTTATAGTTTTTCCATCTTCTAAAATTCTGTAAGGAATTGTTTTAGAGTTAAGTTTAGCGATAATCGTTGGCATCTGATCAGATGGAACATTTGTTAACAATACAGCATAATCTTTACCAGATGTCATAAACAACACAGCGCCTACAGCCACAACAACAACTAAAGCAGACCCCATAAAAGCTGCTTTTTTCGTTGGACCTAAAGATTTATAAAACTCATTAAGTTGAGCGACTAACCCACCAAACAGTTTATTCACATCACACCTGCATTCTCATGATTTCTTGATAAGCATCGATTATTTTATTTCTGACTTGAACCATTGTTCTTAAAGCAATGTCAGCTTTCTCTGCTGCTAACATCACACCAGCGATATCGTCAGTGCGCCCAGTCGCAAGTTCTTGCGCTTTAACATCTGCTGTTTTTTGTAATTCATTCACTTCACCAATGGCATCTTTTAGCGTGGCAGCAAAGGATTGCCCTGTTTCTTGAGTGCCTTCAATTTTAGGAAAATTTTGTTCAATTTGCTGGGCTGATCGGGTTCCACCAGCTTCAATAAATCTATTTGCATTTGAGATCGTTAAACCATCCATGGTTAGCACTCCTCGTTATTTATTGTGACACATTAAATCACACATCTAGTTAACACTCTCTAGCGTGTTTTAATTAATTATCTACCAATTTCCAGTGCACTTAAAGCCATATCTTTAGTTGCCTGTATAGCCTGTACGTTAGCCTCGTATGAACGAGTAGCCTGTATCATATTGGTCATTTCTTCCATTAAGTTAATATTCGGATAAGCCACATAACCATCTTCATTAGCATCTGCATGCCCTGGTTCATATTTCATAAGTGGCCCCTTTTTATCATAGACAACATCAGAAACCTGAACTCGACTAAAATCCTGCTTAGGATCTCCGACACCTACGATATCTCCGAATGTTCGTCCATCAGGCATGGCTTCAAACACAACATCCTTACGTCTATATGGGCCACCCTCTGGTGTTTTCGTCGTGTTGATGTTCGCAATATTTGAAGAAATTGCATTCATACGCGCACGTTGCGCTGCCATACCACTTCCGTTAATCCTAAAACCAGATAAAAAATCTGCCATAATTATCTACCCTCACTGATAGCATATTTCAAAGCCGCCATTTTTTT
>JBKBTW010000040.1:2936-9919 GCA_046291245.1 Pseudobdellovibrio sp.
ACTGGATCGCTGATTTATACAAAACAGTGTTTTCAGACAGATTAGCCATTTCCTTTTCCAAATCCACCGTATTGCCATCATTACTTGGAGTCACATCTGGATTATCGTAAATATCAGCAACTGTTTGCGAGGGTGATCCCGCAATAAAATGATCTCCATGCGTTGCTGTCAGGCCTTGAGTGCCATCAATATCCAAAGCTCGCGCTAATGCATCTTCAAAATCAACTTTCTTAGCATGATAACCAGGAGTCTCTGCATTGGCGATATTGCTATTGGTCACATTCTGACGAATCTGACGCATTTGTATAGAAGTCGCTAACGCATTTGTTGTTTTATCAAACAAATTACTCATAGGTAACCCTCCTGTCTGTATTGATTTAACTTGTTTCGCAAAGTTCGAATTGAAATCCCAAGAACCTCTGCTGCTTTTGTTCTATTTTGTTGAACAAAAAATAAAGTTTGTAGAATGTACTGACGCTCGACATTTTCCAGCTTTAAACCTAAAGAAAAATTTAACTCTTCTTTTGATTCAGGCAATGTTAAGTTTTCCGGCTCTATAACTAAACGTTGGCTTTCTCTTACAGCTTGCTCAATCACATTTTCAAATTCAAAAAATTGGCCAGACCAATTATAAGCTAAAAGTTTTTCTTTAGCTTTTTCAGACAAAATCATTTTGTCTTTGCCATTCATGAGGGCATGCACACCAATATAAAAATCCGCCAAAGCTGGAATATCTTCTTTGCGTTCAGCTAAACTTGGCATATGTAACACCATGGCGTTTGCATCTAAATGAGAATCAGAAATATCTTCGATAATATTAAAAGCATTCTTTTTTATATCCTGAAGATTTGAAACCTCCAAAATTTCAAAATGCGACAAATGGGTAAATTTTTTCTTAAGATACTGAGCAAAGGTTTTACGGCCAGAGCCCTTAGCTCCTGCTACAATCAAAATGTCAGTGTGTTTAAACATTTCTGTCTGTGTTTGCTCCAATAATGATTGAATTTTAAGTGACTGCGATTTTACAGAGTCAAATTCAGCAAAACTCATCTTACTCCCCCGTACCTTGCTTAAGAGATTCTTCCGATTTTACGGCTGCAGGAATACGTTTTAAATATTTTCTATTTTCATCGTTCCATTTAGCATCTTCTAATTTATTCTGAGCAATTTTTCTCCAAAGATCAGAATCCGATCCTTTAAGCTCGGCCCATGTCTCTTCTGCTTTTTTAAGTTGGCCTTGTGAAAAATAGATTTCACCTAGCTTAAACCTCTGTGGCGCCAAACTGTATTTATCCTCATACTTACTCAAAAGAGTATTCAAAGTCTCTGTCGCAAGTTTGGTTTTATTTTCGCTCACAGAAATTTCAGAAAGTTTTTTTAAAACTGCGACTTTATGATCATCATTTATTTTTTTCTTGCTTAGTTCTTGTAAAACTTCAATTGCTTTATCCGGTTGTTTGCGCTGCACTTCTAAATCTGCTAAATGCAGTACACTTGGAGTTAATAGCTCTGGCTGATCTTTCCACACTCGATTCAATTCAGATAAATACCTAATCGCCGCGCTTGTTTCACCCTTTTTCTCGTAAAGCATTGAGGTGTAATAAACTCTATTAATTTGATCCTTTGGAGATAATCCTTCAGGTTTTTTAATACTTTGCATTTTTTCATAAGCTTCTTGGTACTTATTTTCTTCAAATAAACATTGAGCCTGCAATAAATTAATTTCATCAACTTGAGGCACGACTTGCGTAACTCTGATCATTTTTGATGAAGAGTCATCTTTGAGCTTGCTGATTTTTTGAGAAACTAAATCATATTTTTTTAAAGCTGTTGAGCATACTCCAGCCTCTTGATATGCCTTAGCTAGATAAAAATCAGTATCTATACGAGGATGCATCTTTAACCACGTATCTGAGTAATTACTGTATGTTTTAAGAACATTTTTAAAGTCACTTTTATCTGAATAGGATTTAATTAAATCACTAATGTTATCGGCTATACGTAGAGTAATTTGATTTGAGTTAGGTTTATTTGGTTCTTTTTGATAAAACTGAGTTAAGACATTTATTGCTTTTTGATAATCTTGTCTTCTTGAAAAACCATCACTTATCATCGTTGCTTTAAACTGCTGAACATCAGCTAAATCACTTTTATCGGCTAACTCATCCATTTTTAAAATAGTTTCATCGACTTCTTGCTGTTTCATAACTTTCATTCGTGTGCTCAATAAGTGTAATCTCGCCACTATTGTCTTTGGGTTGTCTCCATACCTAAAGTGAGTTTCTAAATAAGCACCTACGGACTTAGATTGATCGGCTCCTAAAATTGAAAGTAACTCACCAACACGAGTCAAAGCGTAAGGCGCGTACTCGTGAGAAGGAAATCTTTGAACAAAATTAAGAGCTTCAGTATGCGACAGCTCAGGCATTTGCAATCTGAATAATCCTTCCATCTTATTAAAGTAAGCATTTGGAAACATTTGTGAGTATTTTTCATATTTTTTAAATGCAGAATTAAAAGCATTCACGGCCTCAGAAAACTTATCCTCATGAAAATAAAAATCACCCTTTCTGTAAGCGGCTTCGGCTTGAGTAAAAATGTTCTTAGAATTATTCTCCACATCGTTTAATAATTTCAAAGCGTCTTCTAATTTATGAACTTTTAACATCGCATATGCCAAACCTAGCTTTGCGTAATCTTGTGACGCTTTGTTTTTATATTCAGAATTTTCAATATGACTGTTAAGCTTGCGAATAGCTGTTAAATAATCTTTTTTGTCCAGGTTTATAAAACCTAAAAACAAAGATGTTCTTTCTTTTAATTTAGATTTGGGATAATTTTTCGTAGCCTTTTCATAAAATAAATTGGCGGCGTCAAAATATTTTGCATCTCCCGTTTCTTTCCATAAAGCGAGTTGAGAATCAGCATTCATATAATAAATTGACTCTAAATACTCAGACTGAGGAAACTTCTTTTCAAACCACCCTGTTGTTTTTTCTAAGACAAGATGTCTATTTTTATCAAATAAGGTCTTTAACAGCCTAGCTTGCTTATTTTCTTCAGTATTACTTTCAACAAAAGTGTACTTGGGTGGATTTTCTTTCATTGTTTTCCAGAAGCTAAACTCTTGTTCAAGCATAGGAAAATGCAAATAGTAATCAGACAAACCTTTAATAATCGCATTTGGATGAATTTCAGTTTCCTTTATTTTAAAACGTGTAAACTTATCATCAGCTCCGTCGAAAAGTCCCATTTTCAAGTCTACGTTCTGATCTACAAAAGTTAATATCCCATTATCATCTTGGACTTTTAAAAAACTGACATCAGCAGGAGCCCGTCCTTTACTTGTAGCATTTCTTTTAGACGCTACTTGCGATTTAGTCTTATTTGAGTCATTTTTTGTATAATTTGCAGCAGGTGCATCACTTTTAGCAACGGCTGCATCTTCATTACGGTAAAAGTCTACAACTAGCTTTGAAGGCTGATCTGTTAAATAATCGAAAGTCTCTATGGCATCGTCATTTAAAACAAATTCAATTTGCGTGTAATTATCAATAGCTTTTGGCGTGACTTTAACAGACTTAACAAAAGAGTTTCGCACATTTTTCAAGTTTTGAGCTGTTTGCTCATCTAGACCTTTAATTTTCAATTGAACTTTTGTCTGGTTATTCTCTTTGACTCTTTTAAGATCATAATCCCAATTTTTTTGACCACTGATTTCAAAGTTTAAAGTGTCACCTTGTAATTTTAAATTTGCCTGCTGTACAGACCAAGACTTAGGTGAAACAAAACATATGGTTATAATTAGTGCATAAGTAGTATTTAAAAAAACGTTTTTCATCAAAATTTTAATAAAGCATTTCAAATGCCAAAAAAATCCAGATCTAAGAAGCTTTATCTTTCAGGCTAGGAAATTTTAACCAGTTTTTTTGGCAATTGCCGACAATCTCTTGACGCTTCAAACGCTCACATTGACATGCAGTTCAGCATAAACTTAGAGCTCTTCTTTAAAGACATAGATCTTAAAACTATAAGTCGAAAATCAACTTTAAGCTGGACTAGACTAGACGATTAGACATAAAGCACATATACTTTCGACAATGAGCATATTATCAAAAATTATTTTAACCCTATTCACTTTACTTCTTATTCCGGGATGTATATCGAGTCTTTTTAAAGAACCTAAACCTACTTTTTCAAATAACATCGTCTTGCCGACGTTTGATCACAACTACGTCAAAATTGAAGACCATGTTTATCCAGCTTGGAGACATCAACAAACAGGAAACATTATTTCTGTCGTATCAGATTGTATCAACTCTAATTATAATTTAAAAACCGCACACTCCATGCTCACGGATATTCTAAGCGAGGTCAAAATCAGTGAAGAGCGTTTCGTCCAAATTAAACAACGCCAGTCATTTTACAAGCACCTCAATGCTAAAGTTGATTTCAAACCTGTAGAGGTGGAAGCCTACTCGCTGTCTGATAATTACTGTTATTACGTGGTGGCTTTGACTGGACATCCTGATAAAATCGCGCAGAATAGTTCGGATCTTAAAACATTTACTGAGAACATAGAATTTAAAAAATGAATAGTTTATCTCTAAAAGAAAAAATTAAAGATCCTCTTGAGTTTATTGGCGGCGTTGGCCTTCTAAGCAAAGACACTTGGAACGAGTTACGCACACGTCCTTTTTATTTTAACTTACTCATAGATCAAATTTATCTTATTGGTGTCAAATCACTTCCTCTAGTTTTAATCACAGCTTTGTCCACGGGCATGGTGATGTCTTTGCAGTATGGTTTAGGTCTTGAAAAATTTGGTGGTAAACCTTACGTACCTCGCTTAGTGGCTTCTACAATATTACGTGAAATGGGGCCTGTTTTTACAAGTTTAATGTTAGCTGCTCGAGTAGGAGCTGGCATGGCCAGTGAAATTGGTTCAATGGTTGTCACCCAACAAGTGGATGCTATACGCGCTTTAGGCACATCACCCATAAAACGTATTGTGATTCCTCGTGTGTTAGCATGTTTAATTGTTTTACCGCTTCTAGTGAGTATAGCGAATTTAGTTGGAAATTACGGTGGATTAGTCGTAGGCTCCATAGAGCTAAATCTAGATGCACAGTTTTATTACCGTAGAGTCCTAGAAACCTCTAACTTAAAAGACTACTTGGCAGGATTTGGAAAGACTTTCTTTTTTGCATTGTTTATCGCGCTACCTTCTTGTTATTTCGGCTTAAATGTTAAAAATGGCACAAAAGAAGTTGGTTTAGCCACAACTAAAGCTGTTGTAACAGCCTCTTTGCTCATTCTTGTCGGAGATTTTTTCTTATCAAAACTTTTTTGGATTTTAGAGTCATGGCTTTAATAGATGTCATCAACTTTAGAAAAAGCTTTGGCGATAAAATCATCCATGAAGATGTCAGTTTTTATGTACGCAAAGGCGAATGCCTCGGCCTCATTGGTGGCTCTGGAGCTGGAAAATCAGTTTTATGCCGAAGCCTTATTGGTTTAGAAAAACCTGACTCTGGTCAAATCCTCATAGATGGAATAGATATAGCTAAATTTACAGAAAAAGAACTTTTATCTATTAGAAAAAAAGTGGCTTATGCCTTTCAAGGCGGTGCTCTCTTTGACTCTATGACTGTTTATGAAAATTTGGCTTATCCGTTATTAGCTCATACTCAAATTTCAAAACATGAAATGACTCAAAAAATTAAGGCCCAGCTTGAAGAGTTCGGATTAGTTGAAGCCATTAATTTATACCCTGCTGAGTTATCAGGAGGTATGCAAAAAAGAATCGGGTTAGCTCGAGCTATGATTCTCAACCCTGAAATAATTCTTTATGATGAACCAACAGCAGGCTTAGACCCTTACAATACCAAACGCATCCAAGAGCTGATTTTAAGGTTAAAGTCTAAAGGAGTGACGTCAATTCTAGTGACTCATGACATTCCAACAGCCATGGCTGTTTGTGATAAGTTCGCATTTTTAAAAGATAAAACTATTGCTGAGCAAGGTACCGCGGAACAATTGCAAAATAAAAAAGACAGCTTAATCCATCAATTTATAGAAGGTAACATTTTATGACAAAATTAAAAGTTGGAATATTTCTCTCATTAGGTATTGTAGTTCTTATCGTCTCCATTTTTTTATTAGGTTCTAATAAATCTTACTTTCAAACATCTTATAAAATATCTAGTTATTTTGATTCTGTACAAGGTTTGAATGTTGGTGCCATAGTCTCTTTCGCAGGAGTTAAAGTTGGCAACATCGAATCTATTGTTTTTGATGAGACAAAAAATTTAGTGCAAGTAAACTATTTAATCGACTCTAACTCCGCACAAAAAATTAAAAATGACTCCATTGTTGAAATCAGAACTCAAGGGGCTTTAGGGGATAAGTTTCTTTACATCACTCCAGGAACTTCGGGCACAATAATAACAGATCCTATGGTTCTTCAGTCCGAGTACGGAAATGACATCTTATCTGTTTTAAGTAAGCGCGCCTCAGACAGTGAAAAAATCTTCGATATGGTTGATAATGTAAATAAACTCGTTAAATCCATCACGGATCAAAATAAAATCCCTCGACTGATTAACAATTTAGACCAAGCGGCTGGAAACTTAAATGAATCTTCAATCAAAATCAAACAGGCTTTAAACGGTGGTAAACTCGAAAAATCATTGAATAAAATGGATAATATTCTAGAGAAAATTGACAATGGCCAAGGAACACTCGGGGCTTTAATCAACGACAGATCCCTCCACGATCGCTTGAAATCCCTTCTTGGAGCCGGGCAAAAACAACAGCAAGTTAAGTCTATCATCAAATCAAGTGTTGAAGAGTAAACTCTATAAAAATTTCTCTTACGATATAAGAGAAGTTTTTTCAATGTAACTCAGCTAATTATTTAATGAAGTTTTTGAGATTTTTTTTAAAATCTTCGTTATCCGTTTTTGGTACACTTTTACGAT
>JBKBTW010000040.1:9929-10386 GCA_046291245.1 Pseudobdellovibrio sp.
ATTAAAAATTAAAGAATTATATATCAAGTGTGAAATAATTAGTAACATTTGTCAATTAGTAAAAATTATTTATATAAAGAAAAACTAAGAGAATGAATATAAAAAATTTTCAATAATAATGTATAGCCCCTTAATTTTTTTTAAAATCTTCGTTATCCGTTTTTGGTACACTTTTACGATCCATGGTTAAACGTATTTCTTTAACCATCTCATGAGAAAATTTTTGGTTAATTGAGTTTTTAATAGCGTCAGCCATAAAGGTCACTTGAGTCATCCAAACTGAGTTCTTAACCCATAGCCATAATACGCCACGATGATAAGCCACAGGCTCGCAACATTGAGCTGTGGTCGGCCCCACAACCTCAGACCAATTCATCCACAACTTCCAACGTAAAAATTGCTCAGCCACAGGGCCATCTTTATTTGTAGCTCAAAGACTTTGTAAGACTTCTGCACC
>JBKBTW010000040.1:10396-15513 GCA_046291245.1 Pseudobdellovibrio sp.
ATTTTGAGCGATGATCTCGTTCTGACATATTTGTATTCATAACCTATGAGCTTGATTTTTGCGAATATAAAGCATAATCAATGCAACGTGAAATAGGAAATAATCTCATTTTATAACAGATGTTTTTGCTAAAACACTAAGCATAAAAACTCACACCTAACTCAGGAGTTATGATGAATTCTAAAGTGATCAATGTTGTCGGAGCCGGATTAGCAGGCAGCGAGTGCGCCTATCAACTTGCAGAAATGGGCTACACTGTTCATCTTTATGAAATGCGCGGAGTTAAACCAACACCAGCCCATAAAACTGAAAAGTTTGGCGAGCTCGTGTGTTCAAATTCATTTGGAAGCTTAGCTGAAATCTCAGCTCCAGGCCAACTTAAATGGGAAGCCGAAAAACTCAATTCCTTTATTTTAAAAAAAGCTAAAGAGGCATCTGTACCGGCTGGCCAAGCTCTGGGTATTGATCGTGAACTGTTTTCTGAAAACATCACTCGGGCCCTTAAATCTCATCCTCGCATTGTTGTCAAAAATGAAGTCGTCACATCCCTTGATCAAATATCACGACCCGCAGTTATAGCGACCGGTCCGCTCACCGATGAAGCTCTGGCTGAAAGTTTACAAAAACATTTTGGTGATGAGTTTTTATATTTTTTTGATGCTATTGCACCCATCATAGATGCGGATTCAATTAATACTGAAATTGCTTGGAAAGCTAATCGCTATGATAAAGTTGCACCTGATGTAGAGTCATCTGAGGGTGATTACTACAATTGCCCGATGACCAAAGAAGAGTACAATAATTTTATCACTGAAGTGACGAATGCTCGTAAAATTGAACCTAAACATTTCGAGACAACAGAATTCTTTGAGGGATGTATGCCTATTGAGGTCATGGTCGAGCGGGGCCCTCAAACATTACGTTTTGGTCCTATGAAACCTGTTGGGCTTGATAATCCTAAAACAGGACGATACCCCTATGCTGTTGTTCAACTTCGCCAAGACAACAAAGAAGGTACAGCCTATAACATGGTGGGCTTTCAAACACGTATGGCTTATGGCGAACAAACACGCGTCTTTAGAATGATTCCAGGTCTTGAAAACGCTGAGTTCTTAAAACTTGGAAGCATTCATCGCAATATGTTTATCAACTCGCCTAAACGCTTAAATAAAGATCTCTCTAGTCAAAACGATCCTTGGTTATTTTTTGCTGGCCAAATCACAGGAGTAGAAGGTTACTTCGAATCAACATGCATCGGTCTACTCGTAGCTAACTTCATAAACCAAAAACTAAACGATAAGTCTTTTAAAGCACCTCCTCGGGAAAGTGCTCTAGGATCACTTCTTGAAGCCATAACAGACAGTTATCGTATTGATAACTTTCAACCTACAAATATTAATTTTGGCTTACTACCGCCTCTGAACACAGACAATTTACCACCCGAAGAACAAAAACAAATTAAGCGTGATAAAAAACTTAAAAAATCACTACAAATAAAAAAAGCCCAAGAAGCTTTATCTTCTTGGGCCCAAAATTTAAATCATTCTTTTTGATTCTACTTTAAGGAGTTAACGAACTCACTCGTTAAAGTTAAAGAACTTTAAACCAATTATCAAACTCATTTGCCAATTTGTTAAACTCACCCTCTAATTGAGCATCGTAGTTAGAATTGTAATCGCGTCCTCTATAAAAATTCTCGATTTCATCAAACTCTCCACGGAAATTCAGAATTTTATAATTAGCGTGTGATATTCTAGCTCCAATCTGATCCATGAGTTGTAAGGCTTCCGCTATTCTTTCTTTACTAAATCGTTTTGAAGAAATTTGAGAGGCTTTTATCATCTTTGTACCAGCACAATTAGCTGTTTTATCCCAACGACAGATAAATTGACCAAGAATATATTCATTTTCTTGTTTAATCTGATCATCTGTAATCTGAGAATACTTCATTGTGTACTCTGTTGTTTTGTTTTTATCAGCCATTAAGCCATCTACGAATGTCGCGTAATCACGATTCATGTTACGAGCGTTTCTGATGAAAACCGCATTGTTTGTATCCATCGAGTAAGATCTCGTGTCAGCATTAGCTGAACCTACAATCATATCATCACCTAAGAGTGACAATTTCGTGTGAAGTGAAATACCTGTTCCAACTCCTGTTGCATTGTACTCATAGTAATCTACCTTCGGGAACCAACGTTTATTTTGCTCTGTGTTCATAACCAAAGCTTGGTAATGCCTAAAAAGTTGCGTTAACTGATAACGAGCAAAAACGTTAATAACATTTAAATCCGTTGTTTCTATTGAGTTCGTCAATAAAGTTAAGTGAACGCGAGAGCAATCTCCATAGTCACCATTTAACATTTTAGCGATTTTATGAACTAACCCTGATGGCATAAATAAGTATGCAGAATGAAGCACTACTCTTACATCACGTTTTTCTTTAGCACTGACATAGCATGCATTTTCAATACCGCGATACCAAAGTGCATGAATATTTTTATTGAAGAATTTCTCTGCTCCGATTTTAGACCCAGCTCTTCTAACTAATTGCTTTTCACGATCTTCTTTTAAATTAAAAGACGTATTCTCTACGTAGTAAATATCAGCTGTTTGTAAATCTTCAGTTGATAATTTATTTACATCAACAGAGAACGCTTTGTTTCTCCAATTATCTCTTAATACTTTTTTGCCCCCAGCTGCATACTGTGAGTTGTATTTTTGTGCCGATGCTAACATTTCTTGTTTAACTTTGTTCAAACGTGCAGATACTGTTGATTTAGCTTTCGCAGAAAACGCAGATTCAACACATGACGAAACTTGGTCTTCTTGAATTTTTCCTGTTTTAGCTTGAGTCGTGCACTCAACAATCGTTGTGCCTAAAAGCTCGTTGTTGTTGACCATGTCGATGGGCACAATACGCTGAACTTTATCCAGAGTTGCCACCATTGGAGTAAAGTTAAATATTTTATCAAAACTTTGATCCACAGCCGCTGCTCCACCCGCAGAAGTTGTTACGCTGAAATCAGTGTCCATGAAGATGTATTTACCTTTATTCCCTAAACGTGATTTCATGTGATATGAGTCTTCGATATTACGACCACCTAAAATAAAATATCGTCCGTCTACTGCAAGCAATTTATGATGCGAGTAATCTGTGATATGATCCCACTCTTGAGCGTGCGTGAGTTTTGTTCCTGCAACTTTTGCTTTATTCTCTAAAGGCAATCTTCCAGAGATTTCATTAACAATCGGATTTAAATCATCACCATGGATAAACATAGCAATTGTAACTTTGATCATTGCCCCTACATCACCTTTAACTTTCGCATCAAAGTACAGCTTTAAAAACTCCAATAACCGAGCTTGATCTTCAGGGGATGTCTCTCCAGCTGTTGATTTATAATCTTCTGGATTGATTTGTGCTCCTAAGCCAACTGCACCTTTAAGAGCGATTGGGTTACGTCCGTATAAACCTGCCAAAAACATTTTGGCAAAAAACGGATTAGGATTATTGGCTGTTTTAGCCATAATATCGTTTTTGTATTTCACGCATGTGTTGTGAGATGGGTTTTCCGTTTTAGGACAAGGTAAACTCATGTACTTCGCATCTGCTTGAATACGCTCCGTCGGAAAATTGTAGAATCTCACTTCTAAATTACCACGTCCCTCATTGACCATCATTTGAAACAAATCCAATTTAGGATAAGTCGAAATAAAATCTACAAGTAGTTTAACTTTAACGCCTTCTTGAGCTTTTTTGATCAACTCAGATGTAATAACAGATGAAGAGTCATCATCTGCATAAATGTAATATGACATACGGATAGATTGCTTTGCACTTCTGATCGCCTGCAATTTAGCATCAAAGGCCGCATCATTATCAATAATAAGCTCTGCTGATGTCGCAGCTAATTTACCAGTGCTTGTGTGCTTCAGAATATCTTTTGTGGTGAGAGGACGAGCCGTTGTTTGCCCACTGAAATCCTGTGCTAAATTAGAATTAGCATTCCACTCTTTGATGATGTCTCTGATTCCAGCTACATTTCTTTCTGGAATTTTATTTTGAGACACACAAGAGATAACCCCTACCAATGATAAACACACTGGCCATACTATTTTTTTAATCATTAAAGATCTCCTCGCCTTTGTTTTTATACAGACAATTATTTATTTTAGAGGAGATCTCTCAACATAAAACTAAATAGTAAAAACTACAGCCCTAAGTCTGGTTAATCTCTACAAAAGTATTTGCACAATGCAGCGAGAAAACTGCTCTATGAGCTTATATTAAGTTTCATCTTCTTTATATTCTCTTAAAGATTTTTTAACAGCTTCCGACTTTCAGAGTGACCTTATTTGGCTTTTTGATTATGAAAGCCCTTCGCATGAAAACAAAGTCAATGGCGTTTGCTTTATTGCTGTTTATTTCCACACTCATCGTTTTTATTACAAACGGATGTCATGGCGTATATCTGGATGAAACTAAAGCAGCTTCTGAAGTGAAATCTATGCCTATTTACATAGGTATACACAAAGATAAATATCGCAAAACATTAGATGAAGCCTTAGTTAAAAGCTTTGTAAAAGATTATGCTTTAAATGCAGAAATAAAAATTTACGACTCCTACAAAAATCTCGAAGATGATTTTAAAACAAATCAAATTCACATTGCTATTGCTCGAACCTCCGCGCGGCACTCGCGTATTTTTTCTTTACAAGGTCCTGCTTACGATGATTTACAAGTCTCATTATTTTGCAACAGCCAGAACATCAAAAGCATTTACATCCCTGAGAAACTTAAATTTATCCAAAAAGAATTTATTCAAGCTTACCCCGAAGCCAAAGATAAACTCCTGATAACTGATGATAATTTTGAAACTCTTGTTAATAAATCTTTTCAAATCAAACACTCTTGTTTGTTTGCAGAGTCCAAATATGCAAAAAATGCAATTTTGGTTACTAAAAAATATCAAAAAACTTGGACCACTCAGAATATTTACCCTATGTCTTGGTTGATTCGCTATGATCAAGATGACCTCAATAAACTTGTTAATATTTGGTTTCAAAAACTCATGCGCGAAAATCGTATGGTGCGATTCAAAGATCAATATGAC
>JBKBTW010000040.1:15523-16335 GCA_046291245.1 Pseudobdellovibrio sp.
GAGTACAAAAGTTTCAAAGCCGATGTCAAAAATAAACTTCCTGAATGGAAAAAGCATTTCATTGAGTACTCTGAAAAATATCAAGTCCCTTGGACATTAATAGCCGCCGTAGCTTATCAAGAATCCAAATGGCAGGCTGATGCCAAAAGCCACACAGGTGTAAAGGGCTTCATGCAACTTACTTCTGAAACAGCTCAGCATCTGGGTGTGGAGGATCGTGAGGATCCTATTCAAAGTATCCAAGGTGGCTCTTATTATTTAAAATACCTTTATGACAAAACACCGCAAAAGCTGACCCGCTTTGAACGCTGGATTCAAGCTCTTGCAGCTTACAATGTGGGATATGCTCATTTAAAAGATATTCATAGATTGGCTAAAATTCAGAACACTGATTCTTACAGATGGATTAATTTAAAAAATTTATTACCAGAGCTGTCTAATAAAGAAAATTTAGAGATCTTCCAATATGGACTAGCTCGTGGCGAAGAGACCGTCGAATTTATCGAAAACGTTCTCAACTACCACGAAGCTTTGAATCACATCTTTACTCAACGGTCACAGACTTCGCGAGATTTCTAGGTTGATCGACATCATATCCTAAATGATCAGCGAGATGGTAAGCCATCAACTGCAAAGGCACGACTGTGATGATCGGATTTGTCGTCCATAGCGCAGTGGGAATGGATAAGTAAAATTCACTCATGGATTTAAGAGCTTGATTCTCTCCTGTGCCGATCGAAATAATCTTACCACCGCGTGCCTTAGCCTCTTGCAAATTACTGATTGTCTTATCAATCAAATCATCTGTTGGC
>JBKBTW010000041.1:0-16321 GCA_046291245.1 Pseudobdellovibrio sp.
AGCTTCTGCGCCTGAAACAAGTTCAACATTAAATCGCTTCCAATCGGTGTAAATATAGAGATTACTTTTTGCCCCTCCAGTTAATGGTTTTATTGTAATGGCCTGATCGAGATACTCGACCTTAAATGAGTCTTGATCACCAACAACGACACTATTTGGTCTATCTGGAACCTGAATAATGGTGGCAATCCCAATGCTAGTTTTTACAGTGACAATCTGATCTCCTTGCACTGGGACTCTGCGAATACGCATGGATGCCTCAGAATGGAGTGCAAGAAGGAAAAACGCGAATATGCTAAAAATTATTGTCTTCATAATTCTCCTTCAGTTTTGAAGTAAAAGAATCAATCAGACGCGCAAATGGTTATAAAAATCTGTTCAATCTATATTTTTTCTATAAAATCTAAAATATAATTCAAGATCAATACTTGTTTTTCACGATGAGGAACATGTCCACATTCTGTAACTATTACTTTTTTAGAAGGGCCACTTACTAGCGATGAAATCATGTCTGGGAACCGAGATGAACCATACTCATCAAGTTCACCATGTATAACAAGGGAAGGGCATTTTACTTTGGGCAAATCTAATTCAAGACTCCAAGTTGAAAATTCGTTTGATAACCAAACATCAATCCACGCGCTAAGAACCCAATTGGTTTTATCGCCATGATATTTTTCAAGTTTTTCTCTCATTGCGGGGTCAGAGAAATTTTCTTTGGCTTTAGTGATTCCTTCTTTCGTTCGATCTTCAACGAATGCTTGAGCAGACTCAGTAATAATAGCTTCACATTGTGCTTCAAAATGTCCTGCAATTATTACTGCCATAGCTCCGCCCACGCTGTGACCAAGAAGAATAAATCTTTCAATCTTAAGAGCACTTAGTAGATGTTGAAAATGGTTCTCCGCTTCTTCGCTTACAAAGTGAACTGATGGATTTTCATCTCTCTTAGTAGAACGACCAAATCCAAGGCGATCATAAGCGATAATTTGTCGGCCAAGCTTTTCTGCAAGAGCTTGAGGGAATTGTCTCCACATTTCCACACAACCTAAAGAGTCGTGGAGCAAGATAATTGGCGATTTGCTATCACTTCCACTTGGCTTCCAAGATTTCACATAAATTTGCCCACCTAAAATATCAATGTTCTTCTCTAAGATTTCCATATTTTTCCTCTATATAGACCATCATAATAGTTGAGTCTACATAATGAGTCATTCAGCTTTTTTCTATTCTTCACGTTCTTTTGAAATATAGAGCCCCCAAGGGTTTTCTTTAGTCCTTTGCCCATTTTCAAAAGTGAGTTCAAGCTTCAAGTTCCCTGCAGCCTTTAAACCTTGAATTGAGGTCACTCGGTCGCCAGTGATAAGAGCAGTTTGTTTTTTAAGATCAATTTCAATTTTTTCTGGATAGACCTTTTGTGAAACAATTTTTTCGACTGAAAACTTGGCAACATTTGAGACAGCAGATTGAAAAGCCTTTAGTGATGTCGGCGTAATAAATTCCTCTGACTCTTTGAGTTTTTTGATCACATTTTCAGGTTCCCATTGATAGCGTTTTTCGAGATATTTTTTAATTCCTTCTCTGATTTGATCTTCGGCTTTAGGTAGTAATGTTTTCTCAAGATTTTTTCCATCGACATTCAGAGTGATTACTGTTGGTTCTTTTGTAGCCATAAAAATAACCGCAAACAGCATTAAAATTGTTAGAACTAGAGATGCCAAAGTAAAGACCTTCAAAAACTGGTTAGAATGAGTCAAATCAGCAAGCATTTTTGGTAACTGTGTAGTTTTAAGTTTGACGATTTTCGTGTTTTCCATTTGTTTCCTTTTTTTTAATACATAAGACGTTTACGTTCTTCAGCTTGTCGCGCTCTTCGGGCTTCAATTTTTGAATGGACAAAGTTTCCAGCAGTGTTGATTGCAGTTCTTGAAGTCGCGGCCATCGTCGCTGCTCTTGCTGGTGCCGCAGCCATAGCTGCAACACTTGCTGCGCCAATAGCAGATGACATAGACTGCATTCCTCCACCAACAAGTGATTTAACAATCGAAGGAGTCATCAGCATCGCAATGGCGATTACAAAATTCATGACGATCAATACGAGATAACTTCCTTCGGCTTGATAAGCATCTCCAAAAGAGAGTGCCGCAAGCATCGCGCCTAAAATCGCCCAAACAATTTTCCAGCAAGCAACCTCAATCATTCCTTTGAAGAGATTTTTTGTGATCTGCTGTGTTCCTTCAAATAGATTGAATAACAATAATAAAGGGGCGGAGATCATAAAGAAGATCCAAAAAAAGTGATACATTGCAATCGTTAGGTAACGAGCGATATATAAAATCAGGTAACTCAAGAATGAAAGTGTCGCGATAATCAAATCATTGAACTGCAAGATCACACTTGTAACAGACATCGAGTAGCCCTCTGACTTTTGTTGTGCCATCCTGATCAAGTTGTCTAAGCTATTAAGTTTGTCGATCTTGTCTGCAACTCCTTCGGTTACATATAAAATTGCATTGCTGATATCTGGAAAGGCAGCTAGCAAAATCGTAGCAACCACAGCTCGTTTGATAATGTCTAAAAACTCGGGACTCCCAGTTGGAGACCGAAACCATGCCACCACTACTGCCAGTGCAAAAAACACGGGTAAAAATAAGTAGTACATATTTACAAACTCTTGGTGAAGACTTTGGGCTAAAGAGCCTAATAGTTCAAATTGTGGCATGGCTACCTCCCTGTGCTAGAATTCATCGGGCTCAGTTTAGTTTCTTTAGGTAGAGTACCAAGAGCGTTTGATATACCTTCGTACTGTGCCTTAAACTGAGTCGCCTGTAGTTTTTCTTTTCTGTTCGACAGGGCCATGTTTTGTCCCATCATTTTTAGCATCATTGAATTTGTTCTCAGTACCTGAGTCGTTACCCCAATCAATACCGCAAGAGATTCAGCTGTTAGTTTTCCAGCACCTTGTGGGCTTACTTTTTGAGCGTGAGCTATGATCCTTTTCGTTTCCTCATCAACACTGTCTGCGTACTGAAAGAGGGTTCCATTCATAGCTATGCTTTCAGAAACCGATTTATCCTGTGCTTCCTGTAAACGATATTCACTCGTTTGCGGAATTGCTCCATAAAGGTCTTCAATTGCTCTTTGAACCTGATCTATTGTTTCCAAACCACCATATAATCCTGGATTAAATTTCGGGTTTACAATCCTAATGATCGCCAATCCATCCCTGATCCCACGATTTATATCTCTCATTAGACTCAAAGTATCTTGGCCTGTGCTTACGATCCTCTGTAGCTCATAGAGTTGCTTGATTGTTTGAGCTAGAATTTGAACTAGAACCGCAACATCACCACCAAAAAGATCGGCCTTTGCTGGCTTGGGTAGAATCAAGGTAAAACAGAGAGTGATCGCAATAATTCGTTTTTTGAAACTCATACGACCTCCAATTCTGTTTTTCCTTGTGAAATACCATTTGGATATGCTTTGGCCGCTTCCTCAATCGCTTGAACCAAAGACAATCCTTTATCTCTTAGCTCTTGAATGTAACGATTGTCCGAAGCATCCGATGTTGATAGCCAGTATTCAAAAGGACTTGGATAAATTCTAATGACCTGACGATAGTCTCCTTCGATCATGAATCCTTCAGAAAATTCCCCCTTACGCTGTTCCAATGAGTAGATCAAATTCAGCTCTTGGTTATTGAGCTTTAAGGCATTTCTTAAAATTTCAGAATCACCACGTTGAAGTAAAATAAACTTCGTCGCCGTATTATTCATAATTGCTGGCCCAATAGGACTTTCAACAATCTCTTCGACTCCCTGAGTGATGAAAGTGATTCCTGAGCCAGTTTTACGAAGTGTTCGTGCACAGTATTCCATGAAACCAGCGGCCGCATTTGACTTCAAAAGTTGCCAAGCTTCATCCAAGATAATTCTTTTTTTATTAAGCTTGTCTTGTTCGACTTGACCCAAAATGAAATCTGTTAAAATAAGAATCATCACGCTCTGAAGATCAGGATAGCTTGATAAACCTTTAAGATCGAAAGTACAGATGGGTGCATCTGATCGCAGCGATCCCAATCCATCTAGTAGCTTTCCGTAGGGCCTGTTTCCAGTCCACATGAAAAGAACCTTTGATATATCAATCATTGAAGGCTCTTTGCTTTTTGCTAATTTTTCTGAGAGATCAGAAAGAACTGGTACAGTCTTAAGCTTCCTTTTTTCCTCATAAAGCTCAATAATTGCTTTTTCCAAAAGAACACGATCAAGTTTTGTTAGTTTACTTTTTTCGTCTTCAACCACCATGCTTTCAATTACAGCTAGAAGAGATTTTAGTTTTTGGTTGCTTGGTTCTTGGGTTGGGTCTGGAATATCGAAAGGATTCAGCCTATATTGATCAGACAAATCCATATCTAAATATTGACCACCAAGTGCCTCTGTTAGCTTTTTATAGGAACCACCGATATCAATAATAAACACGCGGAGCCCACGAGCTAATTCCTGCGCTAAAATACAATTATTTAAAAAACTTTTTCCTGCTCCTGATGAACCAGTCACAAGTGCATTATAGTTTGTTAGTTTTGGATCAAAGGGATTGAAGCTGACTAAACCATTCAATCTATTTCTGAAAATGACAGCAGGATCATCGTCTCCTTCTCGTGGCCCATAAATAGGGATGAAATCCACAAGATTATTAGTTTTAAACTTTTTTGCACGCTCAAGCTTCAAAGGCGCAGCTGGTAGGTTGCCTTTAAAAATCTTCCAAGAACCAACTGTTTCCTCAAGACCTTCAGCACCTTGTAAAGAACGAAATCGCGATAAGACCTCTCGAACTTGGCGATTTAACTTTTTGCTACCTTCCTCTGTAGCAGGAGATCGCAGAACTACTGACAACTGAGCTGCATAAATTCTTTGACCAGTTCCCAATAGCTCACGGATGAGTTCTTCTGTTGAATTAAGTTTTGTCTCACTTTCAAGATCACTTGCTTTGTTTCCAGATGTAACTGCAAGCGAGTGTGCCATTTTACGTTTTTGCTGAAGCTTGGTCATTTCGTCGGCTTGGCTTGGAACATCAAACGAAAGAAGTAAGTCGTAATGAAAAGGCATTCTCAAAAATGTTGAAAGCTGTCCTGCGAACGTCACCTCTGGAAGTGTTTTTAGCGTAATAATGCGATGATGATTTGAATCAAGTGTGAATTGTTCATAACCTAATATCAGATCACCAAAAACCATTTGCTCCCTTGGTGATTGCTCTGCCAACCATTCCATAGCCTCCAAGGTCTCTTTTTCAAGATTATCATCAATAGGAGTTCGGACTGCTGGCGTTAGTTCTGTCTTTGAACGTTTGGGATTAAGTGCTCTATAAACATGATCCTTCGTTTCTGTAGAGTCTAATAGTCTCCCTTTTAGACCTATCGAATTAAATGAAGAAGCCAAGGTATCCATGTTTTGAAAAAGAACTTCTAGTGTTTCATCGTAGTTTTTCGATGAACTAATTGAAAAGTCTTCTTCCTTTTTAAGAAAGCTTAGTTTTTTGCTCCCAACATTTTTTGTTCTCAAATAGATTGAAAGCTCAGGACGGTACAATTCAGAGTTATCTAAAGCTTTGTTCAGCTTTGTTTCTCGATAATCAGCGATGCTAGCAACCAAAGGGTGAATAGCATTCGATTTCCCATCAGAATGTTTTTTTAACATTTCTGAAAAGTCCGAGCCTACTGACAAGCAAAATTGAACGGAGGTGTTTTCTGAAATCGAATTCAAAACACCGCGAAGCCTAATTGCGAGTTGATTAACATGCACGTCATCAAAGCATTCAATATCTATCAGTGATAGCCTTAAGCCAGCAACGAGCGAGCCATCATTCAATATTAGATGTGGCCTTGGTTGGTCTTGAAATTCCCAATATGGAAGCTCCTCAGATAATGAGGCTTCAGTGTTTTTCTTTTGAAACATTTTTCACCTTTCCTTTAAATTTTCGATAAAACCGATCTGCGCCCCCAGCAACGTAGTATGCAGGGCGGATCAGAAATTCTCCTAAATGTTGAATGTAATTGTCGGGCCGACCTTTCTTCGCAAAGTGAAGGAACAACGCCAGTCCTAGCGTTGTTCCCCACACAAGCGGATAGCGAAAGGAAGTCCCACCAAACACCAAATTAGTAATCGCAAGATTAAAGAAAATGAGAAGCAAATCTGGAAGTTCATATCCAAAGAGTTTGCTCTTCATTTCTAGTGCGCGTGGCACTCTGGTTGTGATGAGTCCTTCTTCTTCCATTTTTCACCTCTAGCGAACAGTTTGAGCGATAAAATCAACAATGCCTTGAGCACCAAAGCCGATAATGCAGCCGATGATGGCATAAGCGATGTGCTGTTTTGCATTTGGGTTTCCTGTGAAAAAAGAAATGCCAGCAATCGAAATCCCGATCACGGAAAGCAGAGGGAGAATTACTCCCGTAAGCTTTGATTTAATTCCCATCAAACTAGACTCAAGACCAGCATGTGCAAGCTCAGGCATAATCAGACCGATTCCTGCTAGAAGAGCTATTGTTAGCACCATTTGTTTTTTGTTCATTCGTTTCTCCTTACTAATTATTTATTTTGAATTTTCATGGTTTTTCGCAAATGCTATGTTTTAAGCGACCTGAGACCCATCGGATTGTGGATGACCGTTTGGTGATGGCGATTCATCAGGAAAGATACTCATGAAGATTTTCTTATCAAGAAGATCGAAGTTTAATTCGACAACGTTTTTCCCTGAGATGACTTTTGCATTCCCAACAATATTCCAGAAATATTTATTTTTATTTGAACCAGATTTGTTTGGCTCTCTAGTCATCAAAAGGTACTTCGACGAATCCTCTTTGCTAGGAAGCAGAAAATACTTGTCATCAAGAAACGTCCAAAGTCGAAGGGTGTAGATTCCTTGTCCTTCCTTAAGATAGGCCATGCCTACAGTTTTGTTCTTTTCATTTCCTTCGACAAAAAGTTGAAACCGATAAAATTTGATTGGCTTCATTTTTTCCATTTGTGTATCTAAAATTTCTTTCAATGCTTTCATGTTTATTTTCTCCTAAAAGGTTTTGGTAAAGATGTTTTTCTCTGTTTCGTTTCATGACCTCATCAAGACTGATCCATTCAGTTTGATGGCCTTTTTTCACTTGGTACGTCGGTTGTTCATTAAGTTTAGACAGAAGCGTTTTGATAAATGCTTTGCCCTTAATTCTTACGCCACACATTTGTTCTTCTCGTATGTGGGATCAGTTAGTGAATCCCAATTGCAATCCGAGCAGTACGGATCACTTCCAGTGATTGTGGTGCTTGCGCCACATCTGGGGCATGAGTGTTTAGAACCCACAATTGGGTGCAAAATCACGTCATCGTCTGGAACAAAATCGCACTCGTCGAGTGAAAGAGAATGCAGCTCTTTTCTTTCACTTTTAAAATTTGGCTTTAAGTAGCCGTCCATAATTCCTCCTTTCGTTTTTTCGTTTCACGGAAGGAGTTAAAAGCAATCGTGTGCCAAGAATTTTGAAATTGATTTTTTAGGACTAAGATTTGATGTAAGTTTTTAAAATGATTTAGGAATTACAGATTTTATGGATTTTTCAATGCAGAGTGAAGAGTCTCTCATTATCGAGAGACTCTCTTGCGAAATGTGAGATTGTGATGAGAGACTTTTGACTTTAAACTTAAGGAATGGCCTATTTTTTTGAGATCGTGCCGCTGAGGGAAGTTCCGTGAATGACGGTGTTGAATACAGTCCCGTACTGTTTAATATTCTTATGAAGTAAGTCTAATCGGTGATCAACTTCATCAGTATCAACTACAATTTGATACTCGATGCTTTCCAATTTGGGAGGGACATCTTGACGAACCCCATGAACTTTAACTTCAACACCTCTATATGAAAATTTTAATATCGGAGCAACTCTTTCAATTCCTTTAATCATACAAGCCGATAAAGCAGCAAGTAGCAATTCTGCGGGATTAAAGGCATCTGAAGTACCTTCAAGGTTTGTATCTAATTTTATTTTTGCAATTTTTCCTGAAGTTTCGCAAAAAGAAATGCTTTCATGATGGCTAATCCATTCAGATCGGACATCAAATGTCATTTTTGATTTATGTTCAGGCATAACAGTGTCTCCCAACATTAATTAGAAAAGATCACTTTTTAGCAGTTTTGATCATTTAACTTATCTGAAAGCTTTATACCGAACTCATTAAGTGCTTTCATGAATTTCTCAAAATTTTTTTGATCTATACAATACTTTGACCTTGGACCATCAATTTCACCCTTAATGAGTTTCGCTGCCTTGAGAGCCTTAAGATGCTGACTTACTGTTGATTGAGCCAGTGGTAAATCCAACACAAGGTCGCCGCAAATGCACTCGCCACGATTCGCTAGATTGCGCAAAATAGCAATTCGAGCTGGGTGTGAAAGTGCCTTGCACCATTCAGCCAATGTCAAATCTTTGTCAGGAAATTCTTCTTTTCTTGATATCGCCATAAAATTATCGTATATCGTAATAATACGATAAGCAAGCGGAGACTTTATGAGTTCAAAGAATTTAATTGTTAAAAAACTTTCTTTTCTAGATAGATATTTAACTTTATGGATATTTGCAGCAATGGGGATTGGCGTTCTTTTAGGTAAACTATTTCCATCGCTTCCAAAATTAATTGAAAGCTTCTCTGTTGGATCAACATCTATTCCAATTGCGATTGGACTTATTTTGATGATGTACCCGCCGTTAGCAAAAGTACGATATGAAGAAATGCCAAAAGTGTTTGCAAATACAAAGGTTCTGTTGCTTTCATTAATTCAAAATTGGCTGCTAGGTCCCGTGCTGATGTTTGCTCTCGCTATTATCTTTTTACGAGACTATCCAGAGTATATGACTGGTTTAATTCTTATAGGGCTTGCGAGGTGTATCGCGATGGTAATCGTCTGGAATGATTTAGCAGGAGGTAGTCGCGAATACTGCGCTGGCCTAGTCGCATTAAACTCTATTTTCCAGATATTCACTTTTCCATTTCTTGCATATTTTTTTCTAACTACTGTGCTAGGTTGGATGGGTCTTCAGTCCGTGGAAGTTGCCATTACAATTAAAGATGTTGCTATTGCAGTTGCGATTTATTTGGGTCTTCCATTTTTTTCTGGATATTTTAGCCGAAAGATTTTGATAAAAACTAGAGGCCGTGAGTGGTTTGAAAGTGTATTTGTACCTAAAATATCTCCACTAACGTTAGTCTTTTTGCTTTTTACAATTGTCGTTATGTTTTCACTAAAAGGTGACAAGATAATTGAGCTACCAATTGATGTTTTGAGAGTTGCAATTCCATTGTTAATTTATTTTGTGATTATGTTCCTTCTTTCATTTGCTATGAGCAAGAAGGCAGGAGCTGATTATGAAAAGGCAGCGACTTTATCATTCACTGCTGCTTCTAATAATTTCGAGTTAGCTATTGCAGTCGCCGTAGCAACATTTGGGATTCATCATGGGGCAGCTTTTGCTGCTGTCATTGGACCTCTTGTAGAAGTTCCAGTCCTCATAGGGCTTGTCTCAGTTTCGTTATGGTTAAAAAAGGTTTACTTCAAGGAGGTTAAAAATGTCTAAACCAGTACATATTCTATTTCTATGTGTAGCTAATTCGGCTCGAAGCCAACTGGCTGAAGGACTTGCAAAGCAGATTTTCGGGAGCACTGCTAAAATTGAAAGTGCTGGCTCAGAACCATCGGGTGTAGTTCAACCTTGGGCTGTTAAATCATTGAGTGAAATCGGTATTGATATTGGCTTAAACAAATCTAAATCAACTAATGATATTGCCCTTGGCTTCTATGCTAATTTAGATTTTGTTATCACACTTTGTGCTGAAGAAGTTTGCCCTGTATTACCAACAAAGGCCAAACGATTACATTGGCCAATTAAAGACCCGGCTGGAGTGAGTGAAGATAAAAAGCCAGATGCTTTTAGAGCTGCTCGTGAAGAAATTAAAGACAAACTGCTTGAATTAAAAAACGAACTTGGAGTTTAGAGTCTCTCATTTATGAGAGACTCTCTCACGGATGTGGAGCCATAGTGTGTCTAGCTTTTTTCTTTCCGGAAGTTTGACGCAATAATTTAGTGTAGAGTTTTCATTTTTTCTTCCCGATTTTTTGACTTTCGATCTGCTCTGGCATTTTCAATTTTTTCACGGCGTTCATTTAATACCAGACCACCGCGACCAAAAAACATATCTGCTGGGCGTAAAAAGTTGATTCCCGCATGCAGCCGCTGGTGATTGTATTCGTAGCTGTACTTGTTCAGTATTTCCCAGGCCTCTGCAAAGTCGCTAGGCTGCCCTGGGCGAAGAGCTTCTTGCTTGACCGTGCCGTTGAGCCTTTCGATCTTTCCGTTGGTCTGAGGATGATTTCTGCGCGTAAATATCTGCTGGATCTCGAGCTTCTGTAAAAGTCTTTTAAAATCGTGACTGATAAATTGGCTGCCATTGTCGTTGATCAGCCTTGGTCTCGCGTGTGGGTACTTGTCTTTCACTCGCTGAACAAAGTCTTCAACTGAACCACCCAGCATGTCAGTCATTAATTCCCAGTCGAGCAAGTATCTTGAGTACCCATCAAGCATCATAATTAAAAAATAAAAAACTCCACCAACTTTGACGTATGCGATGTCCGTGTGCCAGTGATAGTGAACGTGCTTGGGCTTGTGGCGGTATTCTTTTTCAGTGCCGCTATTTTCGACTCGGTTCCAGCCTTGAAGTCGATTGTGTTCAGATAAAATATCGTACACTTTACTCTCTGATAAAAAGGCCACATTTTCGTCAACCATTTGCCAGGTGAACTTGCGGTAGCCAATATCCGGATGTAGATCTCGATACGCTAACACTGCCGCCACCTCATCAGGACGAACGCTTGCGGCACTTAGGACAGGCTTTTTTTCTGAAACGACATTCGGCAGCTTTTGCCAGTCGTAATAGGTGGATTTTTTTATGCCAAATAATTCTAAAATGCTTTCTAAAGAAAGATCCGTTCGCTGCTGAAAATTAGAAATGTCAGTGGCCGCAACGGATCTTAAATGCCTCGGAATCTCTACAGAAGGCCCGATTCCCCAAGACTTTTTTTTAATTCAATAACTTCACCGGCGATGTCGGCAATAATGGCTTGTTGGCGTAAGTTCTTCTTTTCAAGCTCCTCGATCTTACGAAGCTCCGCCTTAGTGGGGCCAGAGTCAGGCTTTTTAAACCCATTCAGAGCAGCTTTTAAAAACTGTTCCTGCCAGCGATAAAACCCGGCGGGACTGATATCATACTTCTTGCAAATCTCCGACACAGAGGTCTTTGTCGTCATCTGCTCTTTTACGATTTTGAATTTCTGGTCTGGCGTGTAGTGCCGACGTGCTTTACCCTGATCTTGTTCCATTTACTTCAACTCCTTTTGACGCAATATCGAGATTAAATCATCCCTTAAATATCCGCGTCAAAAGTCCGATTAACAAAAAAGCGGGACAGTAATAGTTACTACATCAGGTATAGCGATCAATACTTTTGGTTTTAAATCACCAGAAGCATTTGAAGAAAAGATTGAAATGGCTTTTAAAAATGGTGGTATTCATGCTGAAACAGATCAGCCCATAAATATCAATCCGGATTTAATGGAAGTAGTTATACAAATTTCAAAATCTAAAATAGCTTACGATAAGCCAATTTTGATTTTTAAAAAAGATGAAGTTTTGATAAATGATAAAAAAGAACTAGAAAAAATTTTAGCTAGGCCTAGTAAAACCATTACATCACTATAATGTAAATTTATGAAATACTTAGCTGATTCTCACAACTTTGGAAAATCTGTGACGATACAAAATGGTCTTGTGAATAAACCAAGAAATATATATTGGGAAATGATTTTTTTAAATGAAAATTCTCCTTTACGTATATTGATAAATCGTTATAGTAAAATAGCTGGTGTTGTTTCTCCTTTTGAAGTTGCTCCAAATTTAAAAATTTTTCTTTCAGATTTTAAAAGTGGTATTATTGAACAGCTAAATGTAAAAAAAGTTGATCGTTGTATTACACAAATAGAAGCTCAATCCATAGGTGCAATGTCTGCTTTATGTTATTGGCTAGGAATTGGTGATCTGCATCATGAAAATGTAGTAGTTGGCTTAGATGACAACGGTAAGTTGATTTGTTTTCCTATAGATATAGAAACTCTTTTTGAAAAAATGACACATGTAGATCAGACATTACTATTTCCCAGTGAAAAAGTATCAGTTAGTCAATGCGGATTATCTAGCATTCTCTCTTTAATTGGTCAGAAAAATGAAAAACTAGCTGTCGGTTTTATTAAAGAGTTTGTAAAAATGATTAATTTATTAAACGAAATTTCTGAAAAAGTTTTACAAGAGTTTTTAAAAGATCATAATATACATAAATACCCGATTAGGATGATTTTAAGGGATACAGAAGCCTATTATAAAGCTATGTATAGTGAAAATGAGAAAAAGCATTTAGATGTATCAGAAATTTTTCAAATATCTAGAAACGATATCCCTTATTTTTTTAGATATTTAAATACAGATAGTGTCTTTTACTTTTTAAAAGATAATATGGATAAAACTAATGTAATAGTTGATAGAGAGCAATTTAACTTAATGAGTTCGATTATTTTAACAAGTTCAAAACAGCAAGATTTTTTAAAAACAAATACAGTTTTTTTATCAATTACTTATTTAGCAAGAATTTTTGGCTTACCAAGTTCTGGATTAAGTTTAAATAAAACATCACTTTATTTAAACAATAAAACTTTACATTTTAGATTAAATAATTTGAACATTCTATTTTATGAAACAGTTTAAAATATTTTTTTTAGGGATATTATTTATGAGTACAACAATTGTAAAAAAGAATAATTTTGATGTTAACATTATCATGACAACTGAGGCTGTACTATTTGATCCTATTTATTGCAAGGGCTATCAGCAGTTTCAAATTATAAACTTATTTTTAGATACTTTAGTTAAGAAAGATCCAAAATTTGGAATAGTAAGTGGAATTGCAAACAAATGGAACGTAAACTTATCTCAAACAGAGTACACCTTTTATATAGATCCAAAAGCCACATTTCATAACGGTGATAAAATTCTTTCTAGAGATATTAAACATTCATTTGAGAGGCATCTCGATTTAAAATCACCATCAATTATAGGTACATATTTAAGAAATATAGTAGAAAAAATTGAAATAGTTGAAGAAGGAAAAATTAAATTTTTTCTTAAAGGAGCATACCCTCCTTTTTTAGATCTATTAAGTATGTCGGGATATGGAATTATTAGCGCCAAGTCTACTGAGTTAAAGATAATTGGGTCTGGACCTTTTGTTAAAGGTGAGGATAAAAATAAAAGAACATGTTTGATAAAGCGAAAAGAATACCCTTTTAACAGCACGAATATTGAAAGTTTTTGTATTACTTTGGAGAGAGATGTAGATAGAACAATTTCATTATTAAACTCTCAGGAGATAGATATCGCAATGGGGTCTCCTTTAGAGGTAGCTTTATCAGAGAGGTTAAAAACAGAGTTAGTCAGCTATCCAACATTTAGCTTGGTTTCTACACATATATTTTTAAATCATAATTCAGTTTTTTTAAAAAAGAAGGAAAATAGGAAATTGATTAGAGATATTGTTCTTTCTTCAAGGGATACGGATGATATTTTAACAAAATTTGATAAACCCTTAGATAAATTTGTTCCTATGGGTATTATGCCAAAAGAGTATTATAGTGAAGACGGCAAAAAAATGAAAATCACAAAATCTCAAAAGAGAAATAATCTCAAAATAGTTTTTCCGTATGGGATATTTTTAGAGGCGACTGTTAAAAAAATTGTGCAGCGTTTTGAAGAGGCAGGGTTTAAAGTTCAGTATTTAAATGTAAAAGGTAAAGATTTATTAAACCCAATAGTTAATGGAGATTTCGATTTAATCTTTATTCCGTATCAGGGAGTTATTGCTGATCCCGATGGATACTTAGATTTATTGGAAGCTGATTCTTTACTTAAAAAGGCATCTATTCCTTCTAAAAATCTTTTAAAAGAAATTTCAAAAGAAAGATTTAATAAAAATAAAGATGAACGTTTAAAACAATATGCTAAATCATTGAATGAGTTTGAAAAGGGTTTGCATATAATTCCTTTTAGTCAAAATAGTATTCCTATAGTTTATAACAAAAGATTTATATTACCAAATTTAAATTATTCATATCATTTGAATTTAAGAGAGATTGATATTAAGTGAAAAATATTAAAATAAATTTTTATTTTCAAAAATTTTCAGAAAAGGGACAAATTGTATTATTTTTTTTAGGGCTGTTATATTTAATTATTAGTTTACTTTTACAGTATTCAGAAAAAAAGTATCTCCTTCTAGAACAGGCAAATTTAGCTGCGAATATGATTCGTAATGATTTGTTGAGTGGAAATCAAAGTTATGTATATGAGCAATGTAGAATGCTGATTTCTCAACATAGCGTTAGGTTAGTAGCTGTTAAAAAAGAGGGTATTTCATTTTGTGACGAAAATACTTCTACATCAATTTGGCCAATTATTACAGTGACAATTCCAATTAAATATAATCCAAAAAATGTTGGCACTACTGATTTGAATACTATTGGAACTCTAACATTAGGGGTTGATGGCAAAATGATACTTTTTAATACATTAGGCTTAGTAAGCTTTTTAGTATTAATTATGTTAGGAGTAACAATATTTTTTAGGAAAGTGTATAACGAAGTGAATAGCCGTATAGTTAAGCCAATTTCTTTATTGGCTGAGTATATGATGGATCCAGCTTTTGATAAAGATCAAAAAAAAATAGGTACCGACTCAAATATAGACGAGGTAATTCAACTTTATAAATCGTATGATAGTTTTGTAGAGGCTGAAAGCAAAGTAGCTGCTATGAAGCTAGAAGCAACAAGAAATCAAACATTACTTACAGTAGCTCAACAAGTAGCGCATGATATCCGCTCTCCTCTATCAGCACTTTCAATGATCATAGGTACGTTAAGTGATGTTTCGGAAGAGAAACGTCTAATTATCCGCACAGCTACACAAAGGATTAACGATATTGCGAACGATCTATTACTTAAAAGTAAAACTCAAGCAAACTCTAGGCAAAACGATACAAGTACTCATGATAAACAGAACCTTAATCAGAGTTTAAATGTTTCAAATGAAGAAGCTCTAAATATTAAGCTTTGGTTTTTGCCGACTTTAGTTGATGAGTTAGTCTCTGAAAAAAGATTTCAATACATGAAGCACTCCGAACTGAATATTGATGTTGATCTTTCTCAGAGCGTTGGTGTCTTTTCTTTAGTTGATGAGCGAGAGCTAAAACGAGTTTTAAGTAATTTAATTAATAATGCAGTAGAGGCATTGAGTGAGTACAATGGATGCATCAATGTTGGATTGATAAAATTAAATTGCGAGCAAGTAGAGCTTTTTATTCATGATAATGGTAAGGGTATTCCAAAACATTTAATGTCTAAATTGGGTAAAGAGAGGTTAAGTAATGGAAAAGAAATATCTTCGCAGAGTGGTAATGGATTAGGGTTGTATCATGCTAAAAAAACTATAGAAAAAATGAATGGAAAATTTGAAATACATTCGATTGAAGGCAAAGGCACAACTATTAAAATGATATTACCTTTATCGAAATCGCCAGATTGGTTTGCAGAGCAAATAAATCTTAAGGATAAAAAATATTTAGTGTCGTTAGATGATGATGCGAGTATACACAATATTTGGTCTGAGCGAATAAAAAACTGTGAGTTATTTCAAAGTGTAGAACATATTAAATTTCAGTCGCATGAAGCATTTGAAAAGCACGTACTGTCTAATATGGATCAATTAAATAAAAGTATTTATCTTGTAGATTATGAATTAATTAATCAGAAGAAGACAGGATTAGATGTTATCGAAGAACTCGCTTTAGAAAAATACTCGATATTAATAACAAGTCATTATGATGAACCGGAGATACAAAAGCGAGCTGAGGCACTTAAGCTTAAGATACTTCCTAAATCATTAGCTGGGTTTGTTCCTTTCAAATAAGTTATAAATTTTCATCCAAAGCTCTGTTTGAGGGGCTTCTAATTCTAAAATTCTATTTTCAAATGGGTGCACAAATTTAATTTTTTTAGCTTTTAAACACAACCCATTAATCCCTAATTGATCTCTAAAAAAGCGATTATGATGAGAGTCGCCATGTTCCCGATCACCAATAATAGGATGGGATGTCCTGTTCATGTGACGACGAATTTGGTGCCAACGTCC
>JBKBTW010000042.1:0-16264 GCA_046291245.1 Pseudobdellovibrio sp.
CACTCAAAAACTTGCTAGATTTGCCGCCTTTGCCTGATTTTGTTGAAAGTGAAACTTTTATTCGTCAAAAGCATAATTTAAACAAAGAAGAGCCTGCTCGTAGTCTACAACCAACGTCACATTCAACTCAAAGCTCTGATCTTCATGAAATTGAAGACGTTGACTCTTTAGATGATTTTTCTGACTTTGATTTTCAAGCGACACCATCTCAAACTAAATCGCAAAAAAAACCAGGCCCAGTTTTTGATGACATTCACTTAGAAACTGAAAATTATGGCGAGTTTGAAGAGGTGGTTCTTGTTAAAACAGAAAAAAAACAGCAAGAGCTTGAAAGCACGATTAAAAATCAACTGAATCATTATTTAGAAAACTCACCAGTTGCTTTAAATAAAGCACAAAAATCGCAAGCGGAGCAACAAAAAGCTCAATCTCACACTCGTTTTGAAGAGCAACTTATGCGAGAAGAAGTACGTCTCATGGCTGAAAAAATATGCTGGCAAGTGATTCCCGAAATAACGGAAAAAATTGTAAGAGAAGAGTTGAAAAAACTTTTAAATGATATAGAAAAGTCGATATGACAACTACAGAACTGATCAAGGCCGCATTAAAAGAAGATATGCCTTATGGCGATGTCACAACAGATTCTCTCGGTGTAAAACCAAAAGTTGGCGAAGCTATTTTAAAAGCTAAGGCCGATATTGTTTTATCTGGATCTGTGGCTTTTGAGCAAACGCTTCAATTTTTAGAGCCTAATGTAAAAATAAAATGGCTTTTTGAAGAAGGTGATTTTGTTTATAAGGGCCAAACTATTTGTTCAATAGAAGGCGATCTTATTCAGGTTTTAAAAGCTGAGCGCGTAGCTTTGAATTTTTTGGGATTACTTTCAGGAATTGCGACTCTAACTCGCAAATTTGTTAAAGAAGTTGAAGGCACTAAAACTAAAATTTTAGATACCCGTAAAACAACCCCCCTTTTTCGTGAATTAGAAAAACGTGCTGTTGTTCACGGTGGTGGTGTAAACCACCGCTTTAATTTATCAGATGCTATTTTAATTAAAGACAATCACATTAGTCTTATGGGCGGAAGTATTACCAAAGCCGTCGAGCGCACACGCCAACACACCGACTTAGCTCTAGAAGTAGAAGCCTCTAACCTTGAGCAAGTTAAAGAGGCCGTTTCGTTAAATGTAAATCGTATTTTATTGGATAACATGGACAACTCTACTCTCAAAGAGGCCTTAAAACTTATTCCTGATCACATTAAAACAGAAGCTAGCGGAAACATGTCTTTAGAGCGCGTTAAATCTGTAGCTGAATTAGGCGTAGATTTTATCTCTGTGGGTGCTTTGACTCACTCTGCCCCATGTGCTGATATAAGCCTATTATTTGATTGGACATAGTGCTAACGATAATTCATTTGTCACACGTATGTATTTTTAGGTATTTATTCAACCATGAAAAATACAAAAAATACAGACACACCCGTTTCTGATATAAAAGTTGGAATTACATTTAAATCTTGGGCTGAAGCAAACAACATTTCTTGCGATTATCATATCACAACAGAGAGCACGAATGATTTAGCTAAAGACGATGCTTTTAATGGGTTAAACCCTATTCAACTTTACGTTGCTGAGGAACAAACACAAGGGCGTGGACGTGGAGACCACACATGGAATTCACCGCCAGCTGGAACAAGTTTACTCTCAAGCTGGTCATTTGAAAGCAAAGTTACACCGACACCGTATATCACATCCTTAATTGGATTAGGTCTCTACAATGCAGCTCGTGCAACATGGCCTTTTTTAGATTGGCATTTAAAAGCTCCAAATGATCTTTACATTGGAAGTAAAAAAATCGCAGGTCTTTTAGTTGAAACCGTTACTCAAGGCTCTCTACATAGGATCATAATTGGTTTAGGCTTCAATGTTTTTTCACAACCGAATCTCCCGATTGCGACTCATTTATTGAGTGAGCTTAATAAGCTAACAAATGAAGATGAAGACCATTACCCTTTAATGGGTGAAGATTTTATTCGCTTCTTAGATCGTGTTTTATTTGAAATCTGTCTCATCATACCTGAAGCTAATCAAGAACCGCACTTTACAATCCGCGAAGCTTTGCTGCATGTTTTCAATCAAAACCCTAAACTCGAAAGTAAATACACAAGTTTTGAGGACCTTAAGGAAGATCTATGGCGTTAACTTATACTCCTGAAAACCCTGAGTTTAACCAAAAGTGTCCTGATTTTACTTTACCCGGCGTAGATGGAAAAACTTACTCCTTAAAAGATTTCTCAAATGGGAATCCTTTAGTGATTATGTTTATATGCAATCACTGCCCTTATGTAAAAGCAATTGAAGATCGCCTGATTCAGTTAGGTCATGATTTAAAAAAAGAAAATATTCATGTTGTGGCCATATGCTCTAATGATGAAGATAGATACGAAGAAGATAATTTCGAAAATTTAAAAAAACGCTACATTGAAAAAAATTATTCTTTTCACTATCTCCATGATTTTGATCAAAGTGTAGCTAAAACATTTGGAGCTGTTTGCACTCCAGATTATTTTATGTACGACGGCGACCTCAATTTAAAATACCGTGGTCGTTTAGATGACAACTGGAAAGAGGCTGAAAAAGTCACGCGACGTGAGCTATATCAAGCTGCTCTTGATTTAAAAAATAACCATCCTATCTCATTTAAACAGACCCCTTCTATGGGATGCTCTATTAAATGGAAAGCTTAAGCTCTAGAAGGTAAAAGATGATAAAACACACTCTCTATGCTGTAACAATTGGTCTTCTAATATTTTTTCTTTATTTACTCCAATACACAGGAGCTTTTAAATCTGTAAATATTGCCGTTGACCAACGAGGCCCTTATACTTTGATTTACAAAGATCACGTGGGTGCCTATCATAAAATGGTTTCAACGATTGAAGATGTCGAAAAGTGGGCCAAAGACAATGGCCTTAAATGCAGACTGAGTTTTGGAGAGTATTTTGACGATCCTAAACTTGTCGAGGAAGGACGCTTACGCTCACGTGGCGGCTGCTTTATTGACCCAAATGATCCTCATGAACAAACAGTATTTGATCCTTTAAAAAACAAACTTCCTGAAGGATTTAAAACAGATGTTTATCCTGAAACTAAAGCCGTAGCGGCTTTGTTTACAGGTGCCCCTGGTATTGGGCCTTTAAAAGTTTACCCAAAAGCGGAAGAATTTATAGAAAAAGGCAAGCTTGAGAAAAATGGTCCTGTTTTAGAAATTTACGAAATATTCGATAAAAACGCGATGCAAACCATTTACATTTGGCCTATTAAATAGAAGTGATTTTACTATCACTTCTATTTTGTCATTTCATTAAAGAGAACACTTTTCTATTTTAAGATCTAATTTTAAATTTTCGTGATAAATGCGAGCTTTTTCTTTACCCAGAGCAAAGCCTGAAGTATTCGCTCGAACGATAACCTGCTCTCCACATTGAGATTCTATCAAAGTGCCTTGTTGAGCTAATTCATGTCGCTCATTTATAAAGGAATCTATCGCTTTTGTTTGTGCTGTTATAACTTTAGTAGAATGGCCTGCTAAAAAAACTTCTAGTTGTGTTTTAGCTGTTACTCCTGGATACACGCGCATATTTACTTTTTGAGATACATTCTGAATAACCAGCTTTTCATTTTTAGCTAGAACAATAGGGAGTGAAACTGTACAGGCCTGACGCTCTAATGATGCACCTTCTTCTTTTTTAACATATAGATTTAAAGGGATCATGTAACGAGAGTCTGATTCTGAAATCACCTTGAGTTGATTATCTTTGTTCGTACAACCAGTACCGGCAAAAGATAAATCTCCGATAGTGGCTGCACTTAAAGATTGTGTCATAAATGCTGCGGCAAGAAATAGTGATGATGCTAGTAGTTTCATTTTGCCCCCTTTTGGGTTTATACCCTAGGTATATACAAAATACGGGCCAAAGACTACTTAAGACAGCTGTAGTTAAATCTTACTTTACCATGGGGTAATGCATGATCAAAAATTATATTCATTCCTTGGATTTTAAAATTATCTGTGTATAACGCGCCATCCACGGTCACCTTTACAGTGTTTTGTGCATTGACTATAGGACTACAAGCTAAAGTTACCGCTTTTAAAGATTCTTTAATTCCTTTTGCAATTCCCTCGACTTGAGCTGCATAATCCGTAGCACAAACACTTCCCACTAAGCCACCAGTTAATCGAGAAAGTTTTTCATAGGCATAACCATACGCATGATCTTTTTCTGATTTTAAACACCCTGAATCACCAGGTTTAACGATGATTGAGTGAAAGGTAACAGCTTTTTTGATTTACGTGTAAGATCAATTATGAAGATATTAGAGTCTATTTCTCAACCTATTTTTATTTTTCCTATTTAATGTAAACGCCCTTCACAAAAACAAAAAAATTACTGCCAACTTATTTGACAGTAATATCAAAGTTAATGATGATTTGATTTTTTTGTTTATTATTTAGAGATTATTTTTAAAATAACTAAAAATAAAATTTGATTCAATGTGATGTTCTAAATGTTTTTTACATTTATGCTTCTATAGCGATGATTCTTTTTTTAATAGTTCTTCCACTGTTACTCCGACTCCTGCATGGCCATTAAACACAGTTCCTAATTTTCCTTTATTGAAATGTTCTAATGCCATTTCATAAGCCCTAGCAGGTAGAGCGACATACTTAACTTCAGGGACTATTCCTGTCGCCATTTTTAAATAAGCTTTTACAAACCCTTTAACTTCTTCTTTTTCTGCTGACTTCTGACTGACATATATAAAAAGAGGTCTTGATAGTGGATTATAAGAAGCATTCTCTACAGTCTCTTTTGAAGGTAATATTGCTTTACCTTGTTTGTTAATAATAGCTAGAGCTTTTAGTTTGGCTTTATTTTCTACATAATAAGATAAAGGTAAAAATCCCAATGCGCCTTTATCACCTGAAACACCTTTAACTAAAATATTATCATCTTCAGATGCTGTGTAATCACCGCGTGATGATTTGGCTTTACCAACAATGGCTTCAGTAAAATAATCAAAAGTTCCTGAGTCTGCGCCTGCTCCGTAAAGCTTTAAGTCCAAATCTGGCCAAGCAGGGTTAACCTGATTCCATTTTTTTACTTTACCTTGAGCTTGAGGCTCCCAGATTTTTTTTAAATCCACTACAGAAATTTCATTTAATTTATTTGAAGGATGAACAACCACAACTGTTGCATCAAAAGCAATTGGCAGCTCATAAAATTTAATATTTGCCTTACGACAGGCCTCAACTTCACTTGTTGAAATTGGGCGTGATGCCCCTGCTACATCAATCTCGCCGCGACAAAACTTTTTAAATCCTCCACCTGTTCCAGAAATTCCTGCTGTCACTTTTACTTTGCCTTTTTGCTCTATCTGAAACTCCTCAGAAATAGCTTCCGTAATAGGATAAACTGTTGACGAGCCATCAACCTTAACAAGTTTAGATTGAGCCTTTGCTGATAAGGCTAAGAAAAAGCTGATTAATATTATTTTCAAAATATGTTTCATAAAATCTCCTTATACGAAGAATATCCGTAATATTTAGATAATTTATTATTTCATTGGATTATTGTATTGTCAGGAATTCATTAAGACGCCAAATGTTATTTAATCTACGATTAACAAAAACCTAACACGACATTTTTCTGTTTTTACTTCCAAATAGATGTATGCAGCAAAGACTTAAAAAAAATATATCCTTTATTCAAGCAGATATAGAAATTGGTCAAAAAATAAAAGGCCTAAGTCGATCATCTGATTTTTTTTATAACCACTGTAAATATATAAAAGATGCTTTACCCTTTAATTTAGATCATCTTGGAAAAATAACCGAAAGTATTCTCCAAAAAAATATCTGCTTTTTTGGAGAAGCTGATTTAAATAAGCATAATTTTATTAATTATAAATACCTAAGCGACTTATGTTTCCTAGGTCTAAATAAAAACAACTTGTGTTTAAGTTTTGGCGGTGATCACAGCATCGCTTTATCTACTATTGAAGCTAGTTTAAGATACAATCCCAGGACACTCATTTTATGGATTGATGCACATGCAGATATCAACTCAGCTGAAAACAGCATCTCTGGAAATTTTCATGGAATGCCTGTGTACTATCTTATGCAACCCTCTGAAAACAAACCTGAATCCCTAAAGTGGATGCAAGAAGTTTTAAATCCTGAACAAATCATTTACCTTGGTCTTCGCTCTTTAGATGACTTTGAAAGTGATTACTTAAAACAAAAAAACATTAAATACTACACAAACCATGATATAAAAAAAAATGGTCTTACCTCATGTTTAAATGAAATTAAAAAAATATCTTCAGATTACGAAAAAATACACTTAAGTTTTGATATAGATGCAATGGATACGTCTTACCCTCTATGCACAGGTGTGCCTGTAGATAATGGGTTAAAAACTGATGAAATGCTTCAAATCTGTGATTTTGTTCGTTCAACAAAAAAGCTCAGCCATATTGACGTGGTTGAAATAAACCCCAATCTCTCTACATCTCCGAGTGATCTTAATTTGATCTATTTTTTTATTATTCAAATGTTACAAAGCTTAACTGACGACTCCTCAATATCTGAAAGGACTCTAAATGCTTCAACTTATTCAAAATGTGCACCAAGACCTAAAGTTACGTCATCTCAATCTGTATGATTACAAACCACGTCTCGAATTTGAAATTACACAAGGAAACTATATCCTAAAAACAGCTACAAAAATAGATGAGCTTAAAAACGCTTTTAGATTACGCTATAATATTTTTTTTGAAGAAAGTCGCCATAAGCTCGATGTTGATCATTATGATTCTATCTGTGATCATTTAATTATTGTCGAAAAGAAAACAGAATCAGTCGTGGGAACATACAGAATGAACAGTTCTTCTTCCTTTCAAAATTTTTATTCACAATCAGAATTTGATCTTAAGTCTTTTGTTCTACCCTATTCTAAATTTGTAGAACTTGGCCGAGCTTGCATATCGCCCTTACATCGTAACGGCGTTGTGATATCACTTCTCTGGAAAGGAATTTACTTTTACATGAAACAAATGAGAGCTGATTTGCTTTTTGGCTGCTCTAGTATAAAAAACATAAATCCTAAAGAAACCGCGCTTGTTACAAAATATTTTGAACAAACAAATGCGCTCAACACTAAATATCCTATTAAACCCCATCTTTCGTTTAAAATACCCTTTTATGATGAATATAAATCTTTACTCCCAAAAACCCTTTCATCTGAGGAAATGCAGCATGCAGAAAAATTTATACCTTCGCTCCTTAAAACTTATTTAAAAGTAGGAGCTGAAATCATTGGGGAACCTGCTTTTGATATCGAAATGAACTGTGTAGACTACTTAACTTGCTTAAAAGTTGAAAATTTAGCAGAGCGTTATGAAAGACGCTTAGAAAAAATAGCGAATTAATTTTGTCAGCGACTAAAGATAAAACAGTCTTTATAATAGATCTATGGCTAATTCCATAAGTTCACCAAAATTTCATGAGTACAAACAACTTGAGCTGCTTATAGAAAAACAAAGAGCAGTTCAAAGTCCTTATTGGAATTTCGAGATTACATCTACTGTGTATCACAAAAATACCAAATACCCTCTATGGAAAGTCACATGCGAGATGCAAGATGTCTCACCATCAAAAGAAAAATCTACTCTTATTATAACAGGTGGGGTTCATGGATTGGAGCGCATTGGAAGTCAGCTTTGCGTATCTTTAATTGAAAAATATTTCGAACTCTCTCAGTGGGATACTTCATTTCAAAACAAGCTTCAATCTTTACGCCTCGTTTTTATCCCATTTGTAAATCCAGCAGGAATTCAAGAAAGGACTCGCTCGAACCCTCAAGGTATTGATTTGATGCGAAACTCTACTATAGAGTCTCATGAAAAAGTTCCTTTTCTTATTGGTGGCCACCGTTTTAGCCGTCATTTACCTTGGTATCGTGGTAAAGTTGGTAACTCGTTCGAACAAGAATCTCTAAATCTTATAAATGAAGTGACAAAAGAAGTTCTTAAATCAAAATTTTGTATTTCGGTAGATATTCACTCTGGTTTTGGCTTTAAAGATCAAATATGGTTTCCATGGGCTTTTACAAAAAAACCTTTTCCTCGTTTGGATTATATAACGCTAATGATGGAGTATTTCGAGAAGCTTTACCCTTTTCATATTTATAAAATAGAGCCTCAATCTAAAGTTTACTGCACACATGGAGATTTGTGGGATTACATAGCCCATGATAAAATCAAAGATACTCATTTTATACCCTTAACTCTGGAATTAGGCTCGTGGCTATGGATAAAAAAAAACCCTCTACAACTCTTTAATTTAGAAGGGCTCTTTAACCCAATTAAAAAACATCGAGTTAAAAGAACTATGCGCAGACATCAATTATTAGTAGATTTTCTCATGCGCTTTATCTTATTTAGCGAAACAGAACAATTTAGAAAAATTAATTTAATTGAGTACTACAATAAAGGACTAAAGAAATGGTACCCTCAGCACAAAGAAATTGGATCTTAATTCGTGGGCTTGCACGTGGAGTTGGGCATTGGGGCGATTTTTCAAAATTATTTGAAAAATCATTTTCTGAAGATAAAATCTACTATGTAGATATTCCTGGAAATGGCTATCTTAACCATATTAAAACACCTTTAAAAATAAGTGAGTTTATTCCTTTTTTTGAAGAGCAACTCAGACAACAAAACTTTAATGCAAATCTCCCTACCTATGGCTACTCACTTTCTTTAGGTTCTATGGCTATGGTGGAGTGGGCTAGGCAAAAACCTGATTTTTTTAGCCAAATTTACATTTCTAACACATCGGCAGGAAACTTTTCTAATATCTTTAAAAGATTAAGCTATAAAGCTATCCTTTTAGGTATGAAAATATCTCACTTGCAAGATATTCGTCAAAAGGAGTTAGCTGCTCTTCTCATCACAACATCACTGAGTAAAGAACAGATTGAGCAGTCCCACCAACAACAATTATCATCAATTGTTAAATACAGCCAAGAGTATCCAACTCATCCCAAAAATATTTTACGACAGCTTATCGCGGCTTCGATTTTTTATTTTCCCAGAGAAGCGCCAACTGAAGTAATTCTTATGAGCGGTCTTAAAGATCAATTTGTAAGTCCCTCGTGCACTGTTGATATTGAAAAACATTGGAAATGCAGACACCACAAACATCCTACTGCAGGTCATGATATCAGCATGCAAGATCCTGAGTGGGTGATTGAAAAAATAAAACTGGGTTTAAATCCTTCACAGTATAATTAAGCCTTACTCCATAAAGCTAATCTTACCTAAATATAAATGTTACTTATCTCATGCTTTCAAAAAATTGGCATATATATAGATAAGTCTTTTATTAATGTAAGGAAATTTTATGAAGAGCTCTTATATTGATTTTAAAAAAAATTACAGACTAACTTTAATACGCCTGTTAAACGTATTACCATTTTTAAATATAGCCTTGATCAACTTGTCTCAAGCTGAGACAAATATTAAAACCAATATACGTACACCTGCAGCCTATTCACAATGTAGGGATTTATTTACAAACGATAATCTACTAAATAAAACTGCAAAAAATCTAAACTTAACAACCTTAGTGGCCGCACCTAAAAGCAATACAGATCCTACTTCTAAGAATATAAAACGTGTGATCCCTAAGAATGAACATTTTAGATTTATTCAAAAAATAGCAAAAGACCTTAACATTAAAGTGTGGTTATCTGGAGACAGCGCTTACACATTCTTACATTATGTCTATTTAGATCAAAAAAACTCAGGAAAAAACTCTACAGTGTTGCCTTTTGATTATAAGAGCATGAATATCTTTAAAAATGATAAACAAATCAACTTAGTAAGCAATGGCACAGTTGAACAAAACAAACTGATCTACAATCAATTTGTTCATAAATTTCCAGAATTCGCTGATAAAAACAATAAACTTGAAGTTACGATTAGAAAACTAGAGCAGGATAGTAACTCTTCTCGATTAATTGAGTTAACATCGTCTCATGATCCAGTTGTTTTAGATAAATCAAAGCAAAGCACTGCTGAATTAATTTCTGATATAAACTCATATCAACTCACATATGTGAAAAAACGAAATAGTAATAAAGAAAACATTGTGGAGATATTGTCATTTCTTAACCAAGTCTTCAAACATAGCTTAAAAATAAATCCTAAAAGTGTGTCTCTATTAGAAAATGATATTAATAGAATAAATACTGACAGTCTAAAAGACCCAGACTCACTAAAACACATTTATGACTTGATCCTAAAAACAATAAAAGAATCTGATAATTTAGAGTACACATTTAATACACTAAACGAATTAAACTTAACTGAGAAAATTAAACAATTAAGCTTTTCAGCAAAAGATAAAGACAATATCGTTTATTGGTTAAACAAAGAGCCTCTAAGATCATTTCCGATCAAGGATAAAATGGAAAACCAAGATTATCCAAAATATAAAACTGGAGAGCTCGTTAACTTTAACTTTAAAGCTACTGGAAAAACCGCAAAGGACTTAGGTTTATCCCAAGTCACACACACGACTCGCAATCTTGAAGCTAAAGAATCAATTACACGCTCTCTTGACGGAAAACCAAATGTTTTTATTTCTAGAAATAATGCCTATGGTGAAGTCGCTGCACGCGGTGATGGATTTTATGCTAAGATCGGAAGTTACGGAGCTTGGAGTTCTGGGTATAATATAAGCTTTCTTGTTACACCTCAAGCCAGAGAAGGTATTGATTTTTTTATTTATCAGCAGGAAGTTATTATTTTAAATAAAAACATACTGACAGTCATACCAGACAATGCAAATACAATAGAGATAAATTCAAAAGCAGCAACTGCTAAAACTAATGAAAATTCCAATGTTATAGGTTTAGATTTTCTCTACAGTAAATACCTAAATCCAAAATTTTTAGATAAAATCTTAGACGTTTACCTCTTCTCAAGTAAAACTGCTCATCGTAGCTTTGCACAGAAATTATTAATTGCTCTTTTAACGAATCCTAAATATATAAATCACATATCCCCTCAAAAAGCTAATGAGTATGCTCTTAAATATAAGAAGCAACTCGTGGAGATATTAAGCTCAACAGATATTTCTTCTTATGCTCACAATGCATCAAATTCTTTAGCGATTGCGGTGAATGCAAAACAACACGACCTTATCCATTTTCTACTACAAGTGCCTAATGTAAATGTTAACACTCTTGATAAAAATGGTTATACTGTTTTACACTCAGCAGTCATCAGCAATGATTATAACTTGGCTAAAATTATTTTAGAGAATAACGATGTTAATCCAAACATAAAAGACCGCTACAAATACACAGCTTTGCACACGGCTGTTAAAAATAAAAACATAGAAATGGTTAAACTTCTCATAAAAAACCCTAAAACTAGTTTAACCGAAAAAATAGACACGGGAGCCACACCGCTAACGTTAGCAATTTTAAATGACTCTGTTGAAATCTTTGAGATTCTCTTACAGCATCCACAACTTAAAGGCGAAAGCGAGACCTACATAGCGACGGCTGAAAATTTGGCAAAGTCTCGAGGATCTAAACGTATTTTAGAGTTTTTAAATAGAAACTCCAACTAAATAGTATTCTAAATTTAATCCAAATAAAAAAGGATGAGATTAAACAATCTCATCCTTAAAATTAAAAACTATCTCATAGTTTAAATTAGATTTGTCCTCCTGAACGAATTAAGTTCAATGCAGAACCTGCTTTAAACCACTTGATTTGCTCAGCATTGTAAGTGTGTCTTAATTCAATTTTATCTACAGAACCATCACTGTGTTTCGCTTCTAAAAATAAATTCTTACCTGGAGCTAAATCATTTAATCCGTGAATAGTTAATAAATCTTTTTCTTGAATTTTATCGTAATCAGCTGGGTTCACAAACATAGCCGCTAATACACCTTGTTTTTTAAGATTTGTCTCATGGATACGAGCAAAGGATTTCGTGATAACTGCAGAGCAACCTAAATATCGAGGAGACATCGCTGCATGCTCACGTGAGGACCCTTCACCGTAGTTTTCATCACCAATAATCATCCAAGCTTTACCTGCTTTTTGATAATTACGTGCAATTTGTGCAAACTCTTGTTTTTCACCTGTTAATTGGTTGATTCCTTTACCAATTTCACCTGGGATAAAAGCATTGTCTGCTCCTAACAACATATTATCAGAAATTTTATCTAAGTGACCACGGAAGTTTAACCACTTTCCACCTGGGCTGATATGATCTGTCGTACATTTACCTTTAGCTTTAGCTAATAATAAATGATTTACAAAGTCTTTACCGTCCCATTTTGTAAATGGTTGTAAGAACTGTAAACGAGGAGAATCTGGAGCTATATTTACCGTCGCCGCTGCACCTTGTGGCTTTTGATAACCTTGAGTATCTGGCACAAAACCTTTTTCTGGAAGCTCAGGAGCTACAGGCGGAGTTAATTTTACTTTACCAGTAGGACCAGCTAATTCGTCAGTCAATGGATTAAAATCTAAACGACCTGCAAGACCTAAAGCCATTACGATTTCTGGAGAACCAATAAAGGCAAGAGTTTCCATGTTAGCATCATTACGACCGCGGAAATTTCTGTTAAATGATGTGATGATCGTGTTTTTCTCACCAGCTTTAACATCATCACGTTTCCATTGTCCAATACAAGGGCCACATGCATTTGCTAATACAATTGCACCTACAGCTTCAAACGTTTTCATTTGACCATCGCGAGTGATTGTATTTTGAATTTGTGTAGAACCAGGACTCACTAAGAAAGGTTGCGGCATTTTTACACCGATTTTCATAGCTTGTTCTGCTAAGTTTGCAGAACGACCAATATCTTCATAAGAAGAGTTCGTGCAAGAACCAATAAGTGCACTTGATAACTTTAAAGTCCAACCGTTAGCTTTTGCCTCTTCAGCAACTTTACTAATTGGACGTGCTAAATCTGGAGTATGTGGACCAACTAAATGTGGCTCTAACGCAGACAAATCAATTTCATAAACTTCATCAAAGTACTTAGAAGGATTTGCAACAACATCATCATCAGCACGTAAGATATCTTTATTTTGATCAGCAATTTGAGCTAAATCAGCACGACCTGTTGCTTTTAAGTAACCTGCCATTTTTGCATCGTATGGAAACACAGAACACGTTGCTCCAAGTTCAGCCCCCATATTTGTAATAGTAGCTTTACCTGTACAAGAAATGCTATCTGCACCTTCACCAAAGTATTCTACGATTTTATCCGTACCACCTTTAACTGTTAACATTCCGCAAAGTTTTAAGATCACATCTTTAGCGGCCGTCCAACCATGCATTTTACCTTTTAAATGAACACCAATAAGTTTTGGATTTTTAACTTCCCATGGGAGTCCAACCATAACATCAGAAGCATCAGAACCACCAACACCTACTGCACACATTCCTAAGCCACCTGCATTTGGTGTATGAGAATCTGTACCAATCATTAATCCACCAGGAAAAGCATAGTTTTCTAAAATCACTTGATGGATAATCCCTGCACCTGGTTTCCAAAAACCAATGTTATATTTTGAAGAAGCTGATGATAAGAAGTCGAAAACTTCTTTGTTTGTCATGTTGGATGCAGCCATATCTTTTTCTTTACCTTGATAGGCTTGAATTAAGTGATCACAGTGAACCGTTGATGGCACGGCTGCCTCTGATTTACCAGCTAACATGAATTGTAAGATTGCCATTTGAGCCGTAGCATCTTGCATAGCTACGCGATCTGGCCTTAGCAATAGAAAAGAGCTTCCTCGGTTGATCTCTTGATTTTGAGGATCATCCAAGTGACCATAAACAATTTTTTCAGCCAAAGTCATTGGGCGATTTAATCTTTTTTTGATCACTTCAAGTTTAGAACGTGTTGTTGCATAAACTCTTGTAACCATTTCTGGTGTAGTTTCGATTGTAGCCATAGGGCTCTCCTTTTGTGTGTCCTCTTGTTTTCAATACGTATTCATCTTCGGTTAAAACGTGTCTTGAAAAAATAGAATAATAGGAATATAATTAAGTCGCAAAGGGAATATATAAACGGCCTGCATGAGATTTTCTCTACGCACTGTTTACCTAAATCTCGACTTTTTTCAGAGGCAAAGAAAATGATTGAAGGCATTGAAGCTCTTATCGCATTAGAAAGAACAGGAACGATCAGTGAAGCCGCAGCCCAACTACGACTCACTCAATCTGCAGTCAGTAAACGCCTACAATCTTTGCAAAACCAAGTCAGCTTTAAACTGCTAGAGCCAGATGGACGAAGAGTCAAACTCACTCCTCAAGCCCAAGAGTTTTTAACTCGCGCACGTCCCCTCATTAGCGAGCTTAAAGGCCTACAACAACTTAACATTCAAAATGGAGTTACTCGTTACTCTATAGCTCTGTCGGACTCAATAGCAGCCACATGGGGACCTAAACTTTTAAAACAAGTGCTAAAAAAAACTAAAAATTTAGAACTAGACCTTCATGTCCACAGAAGCACGCTCGTCGAAGAAAACGTAAAGCTTGGACGATACGACTTAGGACTTTGTATTCCTTCTCACTCTTTCCAAACCTCTGGAAGCTTAATTCATACACATATAGTAAACGAACCTCTCGTTTTTGTTTACAATCAATTTAATGAAGACGCTATCTCTGAAACTAACAAAACCATCACCATTGAACGCAACTCAGGAACATGGAAAACACTTGAAGATAAGCTTCTTAAAAATACTAAAACAAAAAACTCTGAATTTGTCTTTGTCGAATCTTTCTCAGCTATCTCTCAAATGGTCAAAGAAGGGTTTGGTAATGGCATCATCCCTTTAGGAATAGCTCAATATTTTAATATTCCTAAAAAAAGCTACACGCTTTTTACTCCATCAATTCATAGGGAAATAAAACTGATTTCACGTAAAAACATTGCAACTCAAGAACTCGCCGAAGAACTCACAAAAAATCTAAAAGACTTAAGCTCCGATTTATTTTAAACCTGCGTTTAAAAATAATTTTACTAAATATTTAAATACAAAATCTTGTTCACCCAAAAACAAAAGGGATATCGCGTAGCGATATCCCTTAATTAGGCTTACGCACCTTCGGCAGTCCGCCGAGGATTAGGCTTACGCACCTTCGGCTGTCCGCCGAGGATTATGGTGCTGTGTAACGGCCTTTCAACACATCAGACTGAGAATCAGATTCATAGTCCGAGAATGAATTTTTATTTTTAGGCATGAGCACGAGTAAAGAAGAGTTCCCCCGTCCTTTTACAACATCAAGAGCAATTTCTGAATTTGCATCTACAACATAAGACTCTTCTGAAATCATAAAAGCTTGATCTTTTTCATTCACAGAAACTGAAAACATTTTGTCATTAGCCAAAACATCATCCATTTGCATTGAACCATATTCATTGTGAGAAACAATCACTTTGAAGTTAAGAAGCTTGTCTACATCTAATTTCAATTGGTTCACACGGGCTTCTACAACCACCACTGTAGAATTATTATGTATCAACATATCATTCACATCTATAATCGCTTCAGTGTATTTTTCTTCGTCTTTAATTTTTTGCAGTTTTTCTAATTGCTCAGTCTTAGGAAGATAAATAATTTCATGCATAGCTTTAACGACTTTATCTTCGTAAGCCTTACGTAAAGCACGGGCCTTTGTCGCATCTAACAACGTCGAGGCAAATGCATCTGTGCTTTCATTAGGAATAGACTTCATGTTCGCACCCAAAAGTTCTTGATCTGCAACACCATCTTTATCTGCATCAATCAAGATACTCACATCACATGAGTTCCATGTTGTCATCGGTTTGTAAACTTTAACACCGAATTGGATGTAACTTTCCATTTCGCCTTCCGCATTAACTTTAGATATAATTCTATACCCCACAGACTCCATATCGCAATCAGCATTCATAAATGATGGAGCTACTGGTTTACGGTCATCTTTAGACAACATATTGAAAAGTAAAATATCTCCAGGATTATGGCCTAAGTTTTTTACCTTTAACTGAGCTTGTGCACCTTCTGCATCAACACGGCTTGATAAAATATCCAAGGAAATTGGTTTTATTAAACTTAATTTATGAGCTACAGCCAATACTGGTATTCTGTAAATCTCAACACCATTTTC
>JBKBTW010000043.1:0-16139 GCA_046291245.1 Pseudobdellovibrio sp.
AGACCGTATGACTCACCTCTTTACATCCCTCGTCGGAAGACCAGTTAAAGTAAATCACAATATCTTTGAGTCTGAAAAAAGAACTGCATATCGCAACAAAGCTATTGCGTATTTATTGAAGCATTTTAATGTGATCAGTGATGATATCGACGGCGCTTTAGATTTATATTTCAAACAGTGCTCTATCTCTATGAATTGTGAAGATTTATCAATGATGGCCGCTACATTAGCTCATCAAGGTGTACAGCCTCGAACCAAAGAAAATATTTACTCTGAAGAGATTGTAAATCAAATCCTAAGTCTTGTTTTTTCGTGTGGCATGTATGATACAGCTGGGACATGGTCTTTTTCTGTTGGAATCCCAGCTAAATCAGGCGTAAGTGGGGCTATGTTTGCCGTGATACCTGGAAAAATGGGGATCTCTTGTTACTCGCCTCTTATCAATGAGCATGGGCATTCTATTAGGGGAGTCTTGGCTATTAGTGATCTAGCAAAATTATTAGATTATAATCTTTTTAAAAAATAAATCTAACCGATAAGTAAAACATGAAAGATTACACCCTCCCCTTTTTAACCATCCATAAAATAACAGAATACCCTAATTTTATATTAGGATGGATTGCTTTAGTAGCCGGCTTTTTATTTTACCGTTTATTTCTTCAAAGAATCACAGCGAAAAGACATGAAAACTTAAGAGCTAGATTTAAGAGCACTTTTAAATTAATGGCTGTAGTAAGTATTTTAAAATTAGTAGAGATATTATTTGTAGATGTCTTTAGTGTAAAAACAGGCCATATGATAGGCGCTTTAGCTTTGATTATACTTCTTATATCTACGTTATGTTTAATTAAACTTTCACAAATCTATGTCTACCTTTATTTATTCTTATCTAATATGAGTCATGGCGTTCCTCGGCTCATTGTGAACATGTTCACATTTTTTTCACAATCATACTTGTAAACTTGATCGCAACTTCTTTGTTCGAAATCCATTTAAGCACTTTACTTGCAACTTCAGCTGTATTTTCTTTGGTTTTGGGGTTGGCCCTGCAGGATACTTTGGGTAATCTTTTTTCAGGTTTATCGTTACAAATAGAAAGTCCATTTAAAATCGGAGATTGGGTTGAGGTTAACTCAAGCAATTATAAATGGCTTGGACAAGTTCAAGAAATTAATTGGAGGGCAACATTTTTAAATAGCTTCGCTGATGAACTTATCATGATTCCTAATAAAACCATTGCCCAAAGCGAGATTATTATCATTTCACAGGGCAATAAAAACATTAGACTCAACCAGGTTTTTAGATTTGATTACTCCGTTGATATAGAAAAGGCTAAAGATTGCATACTTGATGCTGTTATAAAGATCGATGGCTTAATGATTGACCCACCTGTTCGTACCTTGATAACAGAAACGCATGAATCCTACATAGTGATCAAAGTGTTTTACTCATTAGTTGATTTTTCTATGCGCTACCGCGTGGGAGATAAGATATTAACTGATGTCATCACATCTTTAAATCAAAACAATATTAAGCTCCAATCATCTAAATTAGAGCTTATTAGCGTTAAAGAGCAACGAAGTTAAATTCTGAACTGCGATTAAGTTTTTTACCTATCAATTAAAAATATATTTAATATATTCCATCAATTTGATTCAAGAGCTACGTGTAATACGTCATAAAGTTGATGTGCATTTTGTTTATTTAATAATGGTCTACATATACAAAAAATAATTCTATTTTTATTAGTAGAATTACTATTTTTCTCATTTAATATAATGAAAAAATAAATTTGAAATAAATATTAAACTGGCGGATCTTTCCCAAGAACACCTTTTAAGAATGTGAGGTGTGAGAATTTATCTGCTTCATACCCTGTAGCTATGTAAAGATTTATAAAGCCCTCAGTGAGCAAACGTAAAGCTACATCTTCACCTTTAACACCATCGCTTAAGTTTGAATCTACATACACAGGGCTTGTTTTATCTAGATGATCTTTGTGCTTATTAAGATCTTCTAAGTTTTTAAACCCTATAAAACTCTTATTTAGCTCTTTGGCTTTAAATTTCCAAGTCATATGCACAAGATCATCATCATCTAACAAGACCCAATCATAGTGTTGAGTTTGAGTTTGGCTTACAAAGGGCACAAATCCCGATAAGGCTTTTGGTAAGATCTTTAAATTGATTTTCTTCGCTCTTTCTTGAATTCTGTCTTCTTCATAACGACTCGTCACTAAAATCGCATACTTCTCTAACACTAAATCCTCTATCACATCCAATCCTGTTTTTAACTGATTGAGTAACTCGTAATCTATTAACATCTGCATTTGACTTAATTTATCTATATTTTGATTAATATAATCTGTAAATAATTCATAAGACTGAAATCTTATATGTTGTATCTTATCTGTTAATCCTAAGCTTTGTAAACGCCCGCTCCAGATCTGGTGTATACTGATATCATCATCTAACGAGATGAGCATCTTTTTACCTGTTAAATCAATTTCCGTAGCAAACCATGAAGGCGTCTCACTTAAAGGTAAAATCAAACTCACAGTTGTTCCTTGGTTAAGGGTCGATTCAATTTTAAACTCCCCTTGTAAGCTTTCTATCGTCTTTTTAGCATGATACAACCCTAGCCCACTGCCACTGTACTTTGAATTTTCTTTGCCGTGACTTAACTGCTCGTGACCAAGTTTTGATAATACTTCTTCTGAGATCCCCTGACCATTATCCTTAATCAAGATTACCACTTGTTTAGAGTTTAGTTTTTTAACCTCTACAATAATTTTATTTTTTTGCTCAGATAAATTCGTAAATGCTTCAACAGAGTTATTAATCAAATTACTCATCACACGCTTAAGTTCGCGATCATCCACTAATGCAAAAGCCCCAAACCCTTCACTAAGTTCTGTACTGATTTCCAAATCAGAACGCATCATGTACTGCATACGCTTTTCTGAAACGAGTAAATCCACCAAAACAGGTAAAAACTGGACCGTTAATTTTTGAACGGACTCAGTCATAAGAGTTTGAGGGTTTTCTTTCGAGATATCATTCAGCACAGTATGTTTACCTTTAGAGAGCAAATCATTTGCGATGTCGTTGATTCTTTGCGTGGCATTGCGAATGATAATACGTTTTTCTTCAGGGATATCCTTCAATGTGGCCGTCACCATGGATAATGCTGATAACGGAGATCGAATGTCATGTGCTACTTGCTGGGCTATGTCTGCAATTTTTTTTGTATAAATAAATTTTTCATATTCATTTTTTTTAATAAAGTTAATTTTTAATTTATAATACCTATATATAAAAAATATAAAAATAAAAACTAAAAATCTGATCAACCAAAAAAGTACTACCTGTGATGTAGGATAAATATAATCTGCATGAAATATCCAAATTTGTCCTGTTGAAGAAGTAGATTCCATTTTCATGCGAAAGCCATTTACAAGAAATAAATTATGTTTACATTGTCCTTTGTAAGAGTTATCCAGAAAGATAAAGTCACTGTTTTTTTCTTTCAATTGTGAACACGAAATGACACCAGTGCTTTCTAATAAATCTATCTCTTGGGATAATTTATAGGGATTTCCTACAACATATTCCTTTTGAATAATGGATCTAAACATTTTCTCAAAAGAGTTTTGATTTTGATATGATAACTCATATATAAATACTTGAATGAGAAACATAAATATCACTATACTTATAACTTCATATTTATAATTTTTAATAAACAAATCTAGATATTTCACCTTGATCCCAGCCGATATAATTTTTCATTAAAGATCTCCATATGAATACAGTATTATCATTATTATCAATAATGTGCGATTTTAATAATCTTAATTCCGGCGATAAAAGAAATTTTTTATTGGCTTTGTTAACTTGAGATAAAGCCTCATCCACATGATTCCCAAAATATCTAATTTTCCCATAAACAAATGTATCCTCTTGTAAATTAATAGGTGACTCGTAAATTTTCAAATGCCTCCATGCTTCAAGCAAAGGATGTTCCCATGCTTCATCACCCAAAAAATGAATTCGAGATCCAGGAAAAATGCCATTATTTTTTATACCTAATGTAATGCTTAAAAATACTCGTTGAGGCATACCTTGTAATTGCAATTCTTCGCCTAAAATTAACGGTACCTGGTAATGCAAAACCTCATCGAAGTGAGATTGGAAATATTTTCCTAATAACGTAAGTTTCTTAGGAGCATAAACTTTATTGATAAAGTATCCATCATCTATCCATTTTGACCAGGCCCACCGTTCAATAGCTTCAGAAATAGATCTTAATTTTGTTTTATATTTATCGAAGCCTGCTGCAAATCCACATGTAGTGCCGTAAATATCTAATCCATATTCAATTCGCAAATCAGATTTTGCTATTTTATTAACTGCAAGGCGTTCAAAAGCTTCTGCGATAGAAATCCTCAAAGCTATATTTTTTTCACTGCTAACTCCTGAACCTATTGGACCATTTTCACCATGACAAGTATATTGCCAGCCAATGATATTGTTATTAAATGAAATTGAGGCTTCTTCTACTTTTTTAATTTCAGGAAAACCCTTTAAATCAATTATCACTTATCAACCTCAATTTCATCAAATCTAGGAATATTCATAGTTTGTGACATACTGGTTCTCATTATTGATTTTGAAACTAACCACTCATAACCTAACTGATATACTGGTATAACTATGGCTTGATCTTCTATGATTTGATGAAACATTTCATTATATCTATTAGTATCTAATAATTTTCCTGCCTTGTATTCTTTTACAATATTACAAATACCGCCATCTAAATCAGGAAACGATACCCCAAGATCAGAACAAAACATCATGTCAATTACCCAATTTTCTGGAGCACCGCCAATATCTACATTAACTATTCTAATTGGAAAATATTTATTAGAAGTTTCTTTGTCTCTCCATTGGTTTCCCAAATCCTCTGCCGTTTCAAATTTATATTTTATATTTAATTCTTTTAATAAATTTTCAATCATTTTAATAGAATATGTTGAGTGTTCTGACTCAGACTTAGTTGAAAAAACTTTTAATACTTTATCATTATTATAATTAATCATACTTTTTACATAATCATCACTTAATCGATACTGCTTTAAAATAGGATAAAAATGATAACTTAAATTAACTTCACTACTCAAATGATCATTCATGTATTTTCTAATCATTTTTCTAAACGCACGCCTGTTCTCTATATTATTAAAAGGCTCTATATAAGGACTTAAGCTTATTGCTACTAACGCCGTTGGTGTGCCTTTAAATTGAACAGCTTTGTCGGAAACATATTGTTTTTTATTCCTAACTGAAATTAAAAAATGTTCATAATCACTACTTAATATATTATCTACTGAGTCAAAAAAAATATTTACATTCTTTGGCATATTTTTTTTATATGAAAAAAAATCTTCACGAGCTTCTAACTTAACAAAAAAATCTTCATATTTCTCTAATCTGTATGCACCAGTTGAAGTTATTTTTGATGTATTCTTCCATTTATCACCAATAAAATCGTCTTCAACATAAAACCCATAGTATGGCATAGATAAAAACTCTAATAAACCTGATGGACGTGTTTCAAATTCAAAAATTATAGTATTATCCTGATATGATATTCCAATTGCATCATATTTTCCTGAAACAAAGTCACTCCAACCTTTTAATTGATTAAATGTTGGAGGTGAATACAGTTGTGAATATATACGTAATAATTTCTTTAAGTTTTTAACATAACTCTTAGCTGTGATTTGCGACCCATCCTCAGCCAATAATCCATTTCTTAATGAAAATTTCCATGTCATTTCATCATTTGACACTTCCCATCTCGATGCCAAGAAAGGCTGCAAAATACCTGTATTAGATTGCTTAACTAAAGTTCCAACTAATTGCTCAAGAATTACTAAATTGTCTAAATAGTCTGAATCCATTACTGATAAAGAAAACTTCAATGGTTTTCCTGTTAGAACTAAATTTACACTTTCCATTCTATCTTTCTGTTCGTCCAAAATTAGGGGTTGTCCCAGATCTAGTTGAAAATTAAAGGTTGAGTGGCTTAACCATTCTGTGATTTCAATAAGTTACGAAAAAATTGAATTGCAGAAAAAAGGAGAAGCCACCCATGGCCAAGCTACTCAAAGTCGCCGGTAAAAGCAATCGCAAGCCACGTAAGTACGTCAAAAAGAACGATGCCCTTTCGGATCAATTCGAAACCATACAAGGCCCCATCGACACGCAGCATCTGTTAATTTCCACTTTACTGCCCCCGGCAGTAAAGATGTTCATTCAGGAGCTAGAAAAAGAAGTCGATGAGCTTTGTGGCACGAGATATCGGCACAGTGAGGACCAGAATTACCGCTGGGGTTCACAAAAGGGTTCTATCATCTTGGGCAACCAACACGTGGCCATAGAGAAGCCCCGTGTTCGGAGTGCAGGCTCTGGCAAGGAAGTTCGCCTACAGACCTATGAGGACTTTCAAGATCCGAAGATTTTTGAGAGCAAAGTATTTGCCGAGGGTCTTAAGAAAGTTTCCCAGCGGGACTATGAAAAGGGGCTATCAACTATTGCGGGCAGCTTCGGCTTTAAGAAGAGCTCAGTCTCTCGCAAGTGGATCAAGGCGACAGCCAAGAAGCTTGATGAGCTGCAAAATCGCTCCCTATCAGAACTTGATATCAGAACCGTGTTTATTGATGGCAAACGTTTTCATAAGCAAGGTGTTATTGTCGCTCTAGGGATCGCCGCCAGTGGGCGAAAATACATTCTTGGGATCTATCAATCCTCAAGTGAAAACAGCCAAGCCTGCCGGAACTTACTCAATGATCTGGAAAAGCGTGGTCTTCCAGAGTCTGGACTGATTTTCGTGGTTGACGGGGGCAGCGGTCTTAACAAGGCTCTAGAGCAGAAGTACGCCGTTCACGATAAGAAAGAGCGCAGAGCCATCAGGATACGTTGTCACATCCACAAGTGGTGGAACCTAGAGAAGTGCCTAGGTGACGACGCCCACAAGGCCAAAGGTCTCTTCTGGGCGCTGAGAGACGCTAAAGACATGACTGAAGCCAGGGACCTCTCGGCTCGCCTTGAGAGTGTTCTGCGAGACACCAATGTCTCTGCATTGAAGAGCTATCTTGAAGCCAAGAATGACCTGCTAGCTTTGCATGAGTTCAAGCTTTCTAAAAACTTGAAGAGACTTCTATCAACGACGAACCCGATCGAGTCGCTGAACTCTCTCATTGAAGAGGACATGCGCAGAGTGAAGAACTGGAAAGACTCAAGTCACTTTCAAAGATGGCTGGCAACATACTGCCTGAATTCAGAGAGTAAGATGAGGAAGGTTCGAGGGCACAATGCCCTGCCGGCTCTGTGGGTGGAAGTCAAAAATAAAGTGGAGCAAAAAGACGTTGACACATCGGAGTCAACAGAGGAAGTTGCATAGAAATCTTAACCGCCACTCAGCCAATTTCAACTAAACGAGGGGCAAGCCCCTTTTAGGATCTAATTGTTTGTTTTTAGCAGCTGACACTCTGCGAACGAATAAGATCAATCCTGTAAAAAAGGTTAAAAAAACTAGGGCAAACATTGGTGATACTAATTGTATATTTAACATAGAATATATTTACACGAATTAATATATTCTATCAATAAGTTATTAATAGTCAGTTCCTTAAAGGTTTATTTTTTGAATAATATAAATTATCCGCTTAAATTAAGAAGCGAATTCTTTTTTTATTAAATGAGGGGTAAAAATCTTCAAATCCTCATCACTTACTAAATCACTAGGTTTTACATAAATATTTACTTCACTTTTTTGACCCTTTAATAAATGTCCACCAATATATCTAACATTGTTAGCTTTTGTAGAAACCGAGTTGAAAAATGACTCTGACATAGCTACATTTGATCCCTTTAGTTGATGGGTAAGACTTTCTATGCGGTGAACTAAATCAACATCACTCGAAGTTGAATCAAATGATTTTTGCTTTAAAATACCACGTTGTGTATGGATTTCTATTTCGTGTAAATTTATCTGAACATCTTTTGCTAAATGCAAACCTATTCCACATTCAATTGCTATATTATGTTTTAAGTTTAATGCTCTCAAATAACTTCTAAACTCCGTAGCTGTCGCTAATGCGCATTCTGCTGGGTTATTAACATTATTTAATAACCCAAAATGAGCATATGCCGAATCTCCAGCATGAGACTCCCTCCAACCACCTTGTTTTAATACAGATTCTGAAAAAGCTTTCAAAATAACTGATCTAACTGGAATTCCCTCTACATAAATATCGTGTGTTTTAGAGGAATCAATTATATCAAAACAGATAAGTGCCAAATCTCTTTTTATAGGAAATTTCAAGTCATTTTTTTGCAGGGCAGATAATATAAAAGGTGGAGCCCAAGCTTCAAGTTCTTTTCTTGCATCTTCTTCAATTGCTTTAGCTACTCTTAACTCTTCAGTTACTTTTTTCAAATCTGCATTTTGTTTTTCTAAAAGAGCTGATTTTTCTATTAGTTCTTTTTCTAAATTGTACGTTTCAAGTATAGAACTTAGCCTGTGAACTAAATCATCAACGTCCCAAGGTTTTCTGATATAATCATGAACTCCTGCTTTTCTTATTGAGTCTACAACCAAATCTTCTTCTGAGTACCCTGTAACGATAACTCTTTTTGCGTGGGGGTGCGTTCTTTTTATTATTTCAAGAAAATTAACGCCCGCCATACCCGGCATTTTTTGATCTGAAACAACTATACAAGGATTTAATTTTGTAATTTCATCTAAAGCTAGTAAAGGACTATCAAAGGTTCTAATTTCCCAGATTTCTGGCATAGCAGCTTCAAAAACTGTCAAATTCATAGGTTCGTCATCTACATATACTATCAAAGGTTTCACGCCGCCTCCCCTAGTATTTTATCAGAATAAGCAGGTATGGTTATTAAGAACTCAGTACCAACACCAACTTGTGAATTTATTTTAATTTTACCTTTATGCTTTTCTACTTCTTTAAGCACAATATGCAATCCTAAACCTGTACCTTTACCTACTTCTTTTGTCGTAAAAAATGGATCAAATACTTTTTGAATTATCTGATCAGGTATTCCAGTTCCATTATCTTTAATGGATATATTAATTAATCCATTTTGATTGTAAGCATTAATAGTAATACTTTTTTCATTCTTATCTAGAGCATCTATAGAGTTTGTAATTAAGTTCATAAATATCTGATTTAAGCCAACTAAACTTCCTGCTATGGTACAATCATCTGGTATATTAACAGAAAAATTGATGTTTTTTAATTTACTTTTTAGTATTGTTTGAATTGCTTTAATTGAATCTGCAAGCTTAATCTCTTTATGATCTGCTTGATTTAACCCCGTGAAGCTTCTCAAACTTTTTACGATATCTACAGTAAGAGAAGTTCCTTCTTTTATAGCCGCAAAAAGTTTTTCAATCATTTTTTTATCAGCTGATTCAGGAATTAAACTATATACTTTTCTCTCCAGTGGAACAATTGCTCCATTTACATAATTAATAGAGTTATTAATTTCATGCGCTATGCCAGCACTAACAGTTCCTAGAGATGCTAATTTAGCAGATTGAACAAGTTCTGCTTGTGTAGATTTAAGGGCAGACATAGCTTCTTCTAGATGTTTTGTTTTTTCTATAACTTTATCTTCCAATGTATGAAGTAAATCATCCCTTTGTAGGTAAGTTTTTTCTATATTTTGATTAACTGCTGCAGCTAAAAAAAATACTCCCGCAACAGAACCAATAGGCATAATCATGTAAGAATTTATCAGGCCTGTTATATGAAGTAAGTCATTCATACCTGCCAACACAAATAAAGTTATTGAGAATATTCCTAGTATAATATTTTTATTAAATCCTTTTATACAACCTTGATAAAATGAGCGTGCTAAAAATGATGATAGACATAAAAAGGCAAATGGTATTGGGATTGTTGTGCCAAGTTGTACTACATCTGCATTATCACCAAAAATTATTAAGGATTCACCTAATATGAAAGCTCCAATAAACGCACTAAATTCATATTTCCCTAAAAATTTATAATTTTTAAAAAAATACATATAACTAAGTGCGCCAATCCATATAAATATATCTGCCAACTTATGAGTAGTTAACATACTTAGCTTAATATTAAATATATTTCCTGTGGTCATTATAGAGTAAATAGAAAAGGATAAAGATCCAATAAATAAACTAAAAACATACTTGTCATCAGCTCTTTTGTAAAAAACAAAAATAGAAAAGAGCGCCAATAATATCAAACATCCTGAGGAAACAATATTAATAATTACATCAAAAAAATAATTTTTGGCCGAAAAATGACCAATATAAGGATATTGATTTATTCTAGCAAAGTACTCAGAATATGTAACAACACTCCAGCTAATAATCGATGAGTCTTTTAAATAAGCACAATTAAGTGATGGCCGTTGATAAAATGAGGATGTTATTGTGAAGCTTGGATCGCCTGTTTTTAAAATAAGATTACCATCTACTTTTATAGAATGAACACCATGTACAACTTGTGGAAAAAATATTGAGTGCCCATCCTTACACAAGAGCTGAGAGTTAGAAGCTGTAGCCGTCAGCTCCCATCCATTATCTGATTTAGCCCATTTTTTTTCAATTTTCCATATAAGATCTTCATTAATTGGTACTTGTTTTAAACCAATTAATGAAGATATTGAAAACAAAATAGATACTAAAAAATCTTGCATTATGCTACTTTTTTCTTAAAAGAATTTTCTTCACGAGAAGGATTGTTAAATGAAAAATTAGCTTTTATCATGGCTTTTTCTAAACAAGCAGTTGCATAATCCAAATCTGATTTAGAATGAGTAGCCATTACTGTAAATCTAAAACGACAATTTTTTCTACTTACAGCTGGATAAACAATAGGTATACAAAGTACTCCATCATCTAAAAGACTTTGATACATTTCTCCTAGTTTTTTTTCATCTCCTACAACAACTGGTATAACTGCACTTTCATGGTCGGAATTAAATTTGTAACCAAGAGATTCTAGGTTTTTAACAAAATGCTTAATGTTAGTATGAAGTTTTTTGATGATCTCTTTATCGTTAATGAATAAATCCAAAGATTTACTAACAGCTGCAACGGTAGATGGTGGTAAACTCACAGAAAAAATTTGAGCTCTACTAAAGTGTCTTAACCATTCAATTAGCTCTTGAGAACCTGTTGCAAACCCACCTATTCCTCCGCATATTTTCGAAAATGTTCCCATTATAATATCTGTTTCTCTTAATAAATTGAATTTCTCACAGATACCTAATCCATTTGCGCCTATAACCCCAAAACAATGAGCTTGATCAACCATAATTCGGCAGTTATATTTTCTTGCAATATAAAAAATTTCGTCTAATTTAGCAGTATCGCCATCCATTGAAAACACGCCTTCTGTAACAACTAGACACCCGTTGTAATGTTGTCTTTCTTTTTGAAGAATTGACTCTAAATGTGCTACATCATTATGTTTAAAAAAGCGAGATGTAGCTTTAGACATTTGCATTGCATCTTGTATAGATGCATGGCAAAGCATATCAGCTATAATTAAATCGTTAGCAGATGTAACAGCTGGAATAATTCCAATATTTGCTGCATAGCCTGAATTAAACAAAATAGCTGCTTCTTTTTTGTGAATTTTAGCAAGTTGATTACAAAGTTCGTTATGCAAGTCAGTAGTTCCTGTAGTTACTGGTGAGCCTGTTGAGCCAAATCCATATAAATCCATAGCATTTTGAGCAGCTTTAACTACCTCAGCATGAGAGCCTAATCCTAAGTAGTCATTTGACCCCATAACAATATAGTCTTTCCTATTGCCTTTTCTTTGACGTGAAAGAGTTACTCTTTCGCCTTTAGAAGCTTCGCGGACTGTTTTGTAACCATATTTTTTACTTCGTTCCCATTCAGAACGAAATACATCAAATTTTCTCATTCTATCAAATAGATCTACATTGGTATACTCTGTCTCTACAAAGTGAGCTAAAGAAAATCTATCGACGCTTAATTCTTCTGTATGTCCAGAATCTTCTAATTCTAAATTAATATCTAAAATTTTAGATAAGTGTGATGTAATGGGCACTTTAATATCAACTGTGGAAAATGCTAATTCGAAACCTTTTTCCACAGTTATCAGTCTTCTTAACACGAGTCTTCCTAGAGAGTATTCCTTAGACTCCCAAGTTAACTTAGAAGCACTCATTATAGCATTAAGATTATTTTTATCTTCTTCAGAGAAATTGTAATCTGTGTAACACCTTAAACCATTTTGAGAGCATTCAACAACATCGAAAGAGATAATATCGCCATTCATATAATCAACAATTAATTTTAAATTGTTTTCACTTTTTACTTTATATCTTTTTGCTCTAATTTGTTTATCCAAGTTGCTCATTATAATCTTCTCCTAGTTTAAACTCATCGGAACAATTGTAAGTTAATAAACTAGACTATGGACCTGTTTGTGGATTACCATGTTAATCTCGCGCATTCCCATTTCGAAGAATTATTTCCAAAATTTAAGACAACTAAAACTCAAATCGAATTAAACCATTTTAAAGATGGAATAAGTATTGCTCTTAGCCTTTCCATATCTTAAAGGGAGGCTTTAATGAAAACTAACACTTCTGCAACTTTTTGTTTTTTAAATCAAATTCTAACTTATTTACTCTGTGCAGGATTTATTTCAGGTTGTTCGGGAAAATCGTCACAAAATAAAGTTAATGTTATTGATAATAAGGTAACAACTAAAAAACTAATTGATATAGATGATGGTGCTTATTGGCAGGAGCAAGTAAACTACCAAAGTAGCACTACATTAGTGACTTCTAAGATTTTAACACCAGAAGGACATCAACTTGCCAGTAGCCAATTAAGAGAAACAACACTTACTCCTCTTAATTTGCCGTCAAATCTAAATGTAAATGCTTTCACAGTTCGATCAAGAGGTGGAATTAAAACTCAAGAAGCCGTGTACATAGCACCTAAATTATATTTATACCGCAAATCTGATAAAGCGAGAGTTCAGGTCAAGCAAATTGGTGAGAATGTCTTAATTCCACTTCATGCTATTCTTGTGGATGGTTTTTCTAAGGAAGTTCCTTCTTCTAATGGAATTGACACTGTATCTTTACCAGATAGCTATTTAATTAATGAAGACGAAGTTAATAAAGCTTTAATATCTAGAGGGTTTAAAGAACCTATAGCCTTAGGACCGTTAGATGGGTGCCCAAAACGATTTACGTTAACAGTTGCTGGAGAGAGTTACGATATCACCCCTGCTAGCTTATCTGGATCTAATCAATGTGAACTAAATAGACCCTTTACACTTAATTTGGTTGTTCCAAAGAGTAAGGCTGATTTTATAGTAAATGAAGCTTTGTATTACAATGAAGTGGATGTGCAAGCCTCATTTGAAATTTTAGTGGGTTATGTTGAATCTGATACTCATATACAATTAGATCGTTCTAAAATTTATGAAAGCTTATCTGCATCTCTAGTTGGTAAATACCCACCTTACGCTAAAGCCACTGTGGAAGCTAATTTGAAAAAAATTATACAATCTGAAACAATGAATGTTTTTATTAAAGGCGATCGAAATGATATTATCAATCAGCTTTTTGAGGCTGCTTATAACTCATTTGTACAACCTTTTGATTTAACCATCCCAAACTTTCAGTCTGAAGTTGATTGCAATGATACATCTGCATGTGTAAGTGTTTCTTATAACAAACAAAATGAAAGTAGAAACTTAAGCATAGGTTATCAGCAATACTCAACTACCTTAACAGGACAAGTTATTTCTAGCTTCGCTAAAGCTCAACAGATTTTGTATCCAGAAGTTGTTCTTCAATCTGTAACTGATGATGGGATGAGTATTAATTATATCAGTAATTTAGATGAAAATGAGAGAGATCTTATGATCACGATTAACAAAGGCACTATTTTAGAGTTTAGTTTAGAAAACATGAAAAAACAAATTGATAATACAGAAGTTAAAGTAACGGTTAACGGAGAATTGAGCTGTGATTCACGAGATAGCTTTACAAAGTCTTGTAATCGTCACACATACCGCACATCAGTCACTAGAACTTATGATGGCCCAAGGTTTTCAGAGAACTTTTCTCCTGCAGGTAATTTATCTATCCCTCTATCTGAGCAACTTTATCTACGATTTAAAAGTCCTTCTGGAAAAATTACAGAGTGTTCTTTAGCTATGCTAAATGCAAATGTAAACGGAAATCACATTGTTGTTAAGTTGAATAGCGTCCATTCACGTTGTAATCCATTTAATAAAAATGACATTGAAAATAAAAATCAGTATTCGGTAACTTTTATAAATAAATTAGTCGATGATGAAGCTTTACAGGTCGTTAATAATGGAGAAAAATTTTCTTATACAGATCACTATAGTCAACAAGACTCTGCTCCAGCCTATGATGCGACTCCTTTAGGAGGATCAAAACCTTCTACAGTGAACTCCATTAAACGCGAAATGCTATTGCAGTTAAAAATCACAGCTAGAAAATATGACATTTCAAATTAATTAAAACATTATAAGCATAAAGGTATATTTGCAAATATGACCTTTATGCTTATTTTAGCTGAACTTTAGACTTATCTATTACATTAAACTATGCAGATATAGGATAGTAGTATGGATATAAAAATACTTTCACTTGTTGTTAAAATACTCAATTATCGGCATATAACAAAGTAATAAATAAAGTTATGTTGCAAGATTTTAAACTGTTGTCCGAAATCGCTCTACATACTGACACTTTTGACAAAGTTCTTCCAAAAGCTCCCCTCTCTCAAAGCCAGCTTTGATGTTTTTAGCCCTGGATGACTTAATAACCTGAGTCAGATCTTGATCATTTAAAGACCCTAACTTTAAAACGGCCTCTTTATCTAAACAACAGGGGACCACGTCTCCATTAGTATGAATGGCCAGTTGCTTCCTGAGTCCATAACAAGTTCCTTTTGTTGATAAAATATCACGGTTTAATGTGGGCCATTCGAACTCTGTATCAAAATGAACATAGAGAGTATCTTTTACTTTTTTTGATTTATTTCTTTTAATATCAACATTTTCGTTAAAGTTTACATTAAACTTATTTTGAATATGTTCATAAACATGAAGGTTTTGGTCTTTTTGAGTGCGAGGATCATCTAAATTCCAAAGTCTTAGATTAATATAAAATGAATTTTTCAAATCTAAAGATTTTTCACAAAAATCTAAAATAGGATTTAAATATTGGTCTAAAGATTGTCGTCCAGTGTTTGCAAAATAAGAGTGAATAGAGAAATTAATTTGTTCAAGCGATTTCCATTTTAAAATTTTATCTGCATGACGTTTGATAAGAGTTCCATTAGTTGTTAAAAATATTTTTAGACTTAACTCATCGGAAATATCCATGATCTCAGCAAAATGAGGGTGTCCCAAAGGCTCACCCATAAGGTGCAGACAAACTTGTTTAGTTAAAGGCTGAGCTTGAAGAGCGTATTTGCGAAAATTTTCTGTAGAAATTATTTTTTTATCACGAACAACTTCAGGGCAAAAACTGCATTGCAAATTGCAAATGTTACTTATTTCAATATAAATCTTTTCAAACATACTTAGCCCTTTACTCCCCTCTTAAACTAAAGAATTTTTAGTCTCCGAGCAAGTTTATTAACACTCACTTTTTAGAGGAGTAAAATAAGCTACAAAAAACTTATTCTTCTGTATATTTTCCATAAAGTTGTGGTGCTTGCAGTTGATGCAAAGATATGACATAAAACCTTTGTCAATATCAGCAAACACAGGTGTAATTAAGCCTGAGGGTTGTCCTCGGTTTATTTGATAGGTTCTTGTCTCCAGCTGTTTATAAGATATAGACTGATATAGTTGAATAGAGTCTCTACACTAAGCTTACTTGCAGGCATGATAATTTTAACATTCATTCATAAGGCTCTCTAACTTTGAGTAGGGGGCCGCAAAAAGTGTTACATTAAGAAAGTGTCAAAAGATTGTCCATCTTGGAATCTTCTGGTTTGATTTTTTAACTACAAAA
>JBKBTW010000044.1:0-15804 GCA_046291245.1 Pseudobdellovibrio sp.
CCTTTTTATCTGGTGGTTGCTTGATATTTTATTTTTTAATTTTTGAAAAGTAGAAAGTCGTCAAATCAAATATAACTTACTTTAGGAAACGGCCCGCGCTCCGCGCGGGTGGGAGTTATATGTTCTGGGGTTGTCCACATTTTAAAGAGAGTTTTTTGATCTGTTTCGAATGATCTGTTGATGATAAATACATCTTGATTCTTTTTTCTTTCCTCAACATATTCACTTAGTCTATCCCATGTTGAATCACCTCCGGCTTGCTTGATAAATTTTTTAATTTCTTGTGCGGCCTCTTCAGTGGCAAGAGTCATAGTCATATCCATGTGAGTTTTATTATGTACTTCTTTAAATTCAACAGTCACTTTAAAGAGGGCTTCACGGTCTGCCGTTGCGCCATGATTGTAAACGAGGCGCTTATAGGGTTCAACCTCAAAGTATGTTGTTATGTTTGGGTAATCTGTTCCGTCTGGCCCATGCATAGTGTAAATCCATTGTCCACCTGTTTTCAGATTTTTACTTTGAGTTGTAAGTGTGAATCCTCGTGGTCCCCACCAGTGACTAACATGCTGATCTTCAGTCCAAGCTTCCCAGACAAGTTTTGCGGGAGCATTGAAAACTCTTAAAAGTCTCAGTTCATTTTTGTTTTTTGCTTTTGCCATTTTTTTTTCCTTTTGTGTTGTTTTGCAGTGAAATTAAATACTGATCTAAGCGATCAAAGCTTTCTTCCCAATGTGATTTGAAAACAGCTATCCAATCGTTAGCATCTTTTAGAGGTTGGGCTTCAAATTGGCAGTAACGCCACTGTGCTTCTTTATTTCTTGAAATAAGTTTTGCTTTTTCCAGAACCTTCAAATGTTTAGTTATCGCAGGAAGACTTATCTCATAAGAAGTTGCGATCTCTGTTACGGAGAGGTTTTTTTGAGAGAGTCTATTAAGAATAGACCTGCGCGTAGGATCACTTAGTGCGGAAAAAACTAAAGAGAGGGTATCGCTATTATTCATATTCGTATTTAACCATAAGGTTAAATACGAATCAAGTGATAGTTTGGAAGAGATATAAGTGTATAATATCCATGAAGAAAAATAATTTGATAAGCAAGAAGCTCATGTTGAAAGCTTTGAGTATCCGTACGAAGTATGTTAGGTTGGTGAATTGCAAACATATATGGGTTTGTAAGTACATTGAAGATATTTTGTATATCTCAATATTAAAATGAGCAGGGAGATAGGATGAGAAAAGTAATTTTGCTAATGAGTTTATTTGTTACTACAGGATGTGCGTTATTAGAAAAAGCGGTAGAAGCTCCCGAGGTCTCTTTAAGTGAAGTCAAAGTAATTGCGGCTGACATGAGCGATGTTAAGCTTGATTTTATTTTAAATGCAAAAAACAAAAACGGTATTGATATTAGTTTAAATGGTGTTCAATATACGCTTACAGTAGATAATAAAACATTCACAACTGAAAAATTGGACCAAACATTTTCTGTGAAAGCTCATAGCGAAGCTCAAATTCATTTACCACTGACTTTAAAAACAAAAGATATTCTTTCCACGACAATGAGTATTTTAACCAACAAAAGTATACCTTACACTTTAGAAGGAAAAACAAAACTAGGTCTTATTGCAATTCCATTTAAAAAAGATGGTACTTTCAAAGCTAAAGAATTATTAGAAAAAAATAATTAAGAGTACTTTTTGTGAACGTAACGTTCAAAAAATCTAAACGACATGGATTCAATTCTAATATATTTGATTTAATGCCATAATGAACATGGTCCAACCTTTGCTTTAGTTGTTTTTAAGATGATTTTATATCAAAACTAACTGGAGCAAGGGGATAATATGGCAGCATTAAGCAACTACATCGACGAGCAAAGTCTTAAAGATAATAACATCGAAGTTTTATATCCTAAAAAACACACAGCATCTTCTTATAAAAAGAAAATTTTGATCATTGAAGATGATAAAGATATGGCTGATATTATTTTGTTACTACTTAATCAAAAAAACCCAAATATTGAGTGCACGGTGGTTGAAGATCCATATGAAGCTATTCTTGCCTTAGCTGATAATAAATTTGACTATGTTCTAGTTGATCAACGATTACCGGGTCTAACAGGCTCATCTGTTTTAAGAGAGGTAGATCACTACGTAGATCAAGATCCTGTCATAATTGAATCTGGACACTATAACGGATCTATTCCCGTAGTTGTTATGTCGGGGTCTGATATTCCTGCAGGTGCTTTAAAAACAGATTTGAAGCATTTTAGTATTATACAATTTGTTAAAAAAAATGATATCGCCCGATTCATTTCAGCCTTTCCGATTAATTAAATCATTAACATTAAAAATTAAATAACTATCTAAAGGAGGATAGAGTGATTCAGAAAAATAAAAAGTTTACTGCGGTTTTAGCCTTAACAGGATCTTTAGCATTTATTGGGTTTTCATGTGCTGGACACCCTCAAAAAGCAGAGGAGGTGACTGCTCATAAACCTACAGTAGCACAACAGGTGCAAGGAACGGATGTTAGTAATAAAGCGGCTGTCGAAAATCAAGCACATAACTTCGTTGAATTAAAGTTTGATGCAGGCAAAGCAACTTTAACAGAATCATCGCGTCAATCTCTAGATAAGTTAGTTGCTCAAGCTCGTGCGGCTGGAAAAATAGATGAGGTTATGGTTTTATCATGGGCTGATCAAGAGTATCCATCTACAGCAGCTAAGCGACTTTCAAAAGAACAACGAGATTTAGCTGATGCTCGTAATAAACAAATCGAAAAATATGTTACAGCATCTTATGATTACGATGTAGAGACTTACAATATGGCAGAAAGACCAAATGTTTTATCTAAATGGTTTAACACGTCAGACTACAAACTTAAAAAATCTTTTGTTGCTGCCGGATTACCGACAACAGCAAATGACCCACAGCTTACAAAAAAAGCGTCCCGCTCAGTTGTTCTAGTAAAAATTGAGTAGTGATTTTTTGAAAGCTAGTTAGTTTTAAGGAGTGAGCTTTACGCTCACTCCTTTTTTTATTATAAATGATCAAGACTGTTAAGGTAACGGGCTTTTAATATTCTTGAGTTATGATCTATCCACTCAGCAAGAGATGTTATTCTATTTTTTATGGAGTCTCGATGGAAGTTCGATATAATTTCAATTTGTTTAAAAATAATAGTTTCTAAATCCTGATTTTTTATTACATTAAGATCAAAGCTTTTTTGCACGCGACTGCGTATAATGTAATTTTGTTGTCCTATTTTTATATATTTATAATAATTAACAGGTTTTTTCCATATGAGCTGTTGAGCTATATGTATACGTTCAGAAGCGCTGAGTGTCTCAGATCCATTAATAAAACTAGGTGCCGGTTCTAATAAAGGTTTTAACTCTAAAATCTCTAATTTAGTCTGTGAATTTTTCGTTAATATCCAAAAACGTTGTAAGCCTGCACTTCCACCTGAGCTTTTGATATATCCAGCTACATCTAATATTTCTAATTTTTCATTTAAAATATATTGGCTTAAAGCATTTTTAAGCATTTGATTTGTAACGCTATCAAGTGGCTGTAGTTCTTCCGAAAAAATAAATTTATCTTTAGATGTGTATTTTTTTAAATCTTTTTCTCTTTTTTTGTTAAGGTCAGGAATAAGAGAGTGGGGAAGATCATATTTCTCGGGATGTGAGACTTGTCGACTGAATTGTGCCAAAGTTTTTTTAAAGAAAGGTTCATCGTTGATTCCTATGCGTAAGGCTGTAAAGTAACGAAGTAAGTCTAAATCCAAATGACATATTGTGGAGTCATCGAAGTCGTTAAAACTATAAAATATGTTTTTGTCTGATATCATGAATCCAAAATTTTCCGGATGTAAATCACCAAAACAAAAACCTGTCTGATTAAATGTATTAAGTGCTGAGATATCTTTGTAGTATGTAATAACAAAGGATCTAAAAAATAAAAATGCATTTGATCTTGAGTTGTCGATTTTGTTTTGGAAGTCATGATCACTTAGAAAACTGTAGTCTTCTCGTATTTGATTTTTTGCTATAAAGGGAGCACTAAATTTGAGTTCGATCAAAGAGTTAGAATCGTTATTTTTAGATGCAGACAATGTCGAGCAGCTGCAGATTAATGTTATGAGGACACATGATAAAGATGGTTTTTTTATAAGCTTCATGTCTAATAGGTTGGCTATAGGTTGAATAAACGTCACTTAATTAAGTATAAGGCTAGATTATAGACTAGTTTAATATTTCTTTTATATAAGATTTAACCGGCAGTAGGGGTGAGTTCATCTAATAAACAAGAGCAAGGACGCTCCCCAGACGGAAGGTTCTTACAGCTAGGATGGCTGTTTACAAACCGTCTCTAACAACTAAAAGTTGCGCCAAGGATGGTGCCGTTGTGAAAAAGGAGTTTCATATGGTTCTTGGATTGAATGAGTTATTAATGTTTTGCGGCTTGTACTCAAGTCTTGTGATCTACTCCCTCTGGATCACTGTGGCTGATAGAGCAGTTCGAGCCCAGCAAAAGATTTACACGAAAGAATAAGTTGGGTTTTTGGTGGTTCCCTGGCTTATTTTTCGAGCGGAAAGTTAAAAGCTTTCCGCTTTTTTTTTGCTTTTTCGTACCTCAAATTAAAGCTTTAGTATATAACACAAGCTTATGTTGATTTCAGACCTTAAATATGATTATCCAGAAGAGCTTATTGCTACGAGTCCATCTCGTCCAACTCGAGTTATGTATGTTGATCACAAGGGGGATGCTCAAGAAATAACAATAGAAAAACTAGTGGCACTAATACCCGCGGGCGATGTTTTGGTTCTAAATGACACCAAGGTTTTAAAAAGAAGAGTTTTTGTTCAAGGGCATTACGGGGAAAATTTAGAAATTTTATTTATGGATATAAATGCTTTAGGCGAGCAAAAAGTATTATTTCCATCAAAAAAATATAAAGTTGGTGATCAAATTTCTTTACCTAATGGATCTGTTATGACGATTTTGGCAAAAGGCCTTCCACAAACAGTAAAAGTTGAACCAGCTTTAACAGAGGCGGATTTTGATCAAATGGGGGAGTTGCCTTTGCCTCCGTACATTCAAAAAGCTCGAGATGAAAGACACAATATTAAAGCTGATGAGTCTTGGTATCAAACTGCGTGGGCGCTTAATCCTGGAAGTTATGCAGCTCCGACAGCCAGCTTACATTTTTCAAATGAAAATTTAGAGGCTTTAAAAAATAAAGGTGTAGAGGTCTTAAAAATTACTCTTCATGTAGGATTAGGCACATTTTTACCTGTTAAAGTTGATAATTTAGATGATCACATTATGCATGAAGAGGTCTATGAAGTGACTGAATCTGTTTGGAATCATATTAAAAAGGCAAGAAGTCATCGTAAAAATATTTGGGCTCTTGGCACAACAGTAACCCGAACTTTAGAAACTGTGGCCCGTACAGGGGAATTGACAGGAACGTCATCACTTTTGCTCCAAGAGGGGAGTCAGTTTCATATTGTAGATAGACTGATGACAAACTTTCATCAGCCAGAATCAACTTTGCTTGCTTTAGTGAGTGGGTTCGCAGGACTAAACTGTGTTAAGAAAAACTACTCCTGGGCTATAGAAAAAAAATTTAAACTTTTTAGTTATGGAGATCTGTCTGTTTGGGAACGATCATTTTAGCAATGGTTTCCATAAGTAATGATTTTTTTAAAGGTTTTGAGAGAAGAGTCACATTCGTAAAGCTTTTTGCAGTTTTAGATGTGTAATCAAGTATATCAGCTGTCACTAAAACAATAGGGACATTGCCAAGCTTGTTAGTTTTTTCATGTGTCCTGATTTTTTCAATGAGTTGAAATCCATCCATATGCGGCATTCGAACATCTAGAATGAGAAGATCAGGTTTTGAGTTCTGATAGACATTCCATGCAGCTAAGCCATCATATGTGTATTCGATTTTCCAATTTACTTTAGCTAAATAAGCTTTATAAAGCTCGATATTTCCCAAGTCGTCATCGGCAATAATGACAGAGAGGTTTTCCGGAGGAGTTATATTAGGAGCAGAATTACTTTTTTGTTCTAAAGGGCTTTGTTTTTTTTGAAACTCTTGTCGAGACTTTGTTCTTGATGAAAAACCCATAGCAACTAAAAGTTCATAAGCTAAAAATGGATGGTTACTGATAAAGTTTGCTTGTGTGGAAGCGTTAGAAGTCTCTATTTTTTGAGTATCGTTAATAATAAAGAGATTTTTACCAAAAGTATTTTTAAGTTTATCCAAATCAATAGAGATACTTTCAGAATCAGCAACAATAATTGAATTTTTATATTGTTCCGAGAAAACTAAATTTAAGTCATCGTTAAGATAAATGATATTTTGAATGTGAGGATGTGAGGAAAGTGTTTGAAGGATGTCATTTATAAAATTGTTACGACTTAAAACTACGAGTTCTAAATTTTTACCTGTTTGAACTGTATCAATCTTGAAGATCTCATACCATTTTGTTTTATCAGCTTTTTCAAACTCTAAACTGACTGTGAAAATTGATCCTTTAGATGGGATAGAATTGACGGTAACAGTCCCGTTCATTTTTTTTACAATGTCTTTTACAATAGATAAGCCTAAACCAACTCCACCTTGAGAGTAGAGTTTCGAATTTTCTACCTGAAAAAAGGCATCAAACACTCTTGATAGTTTATCCGTAGGAATACCGATTCCTGAGTCTTGAATCTCAAATTTTAGTTTTACTTTATTTGTTGTGAAACTATCAATAGCTGAAACTGAGAGTTTGATGTAGCCTTCTTGCGTGTATTTGTTGGCATTACGAAGTAAGTTAAGTAAAATTTGCCTTAATCTGTTAGGGTCAGCCGTAATGTTAGCAGGCATATTTTTGTCAAATTCTACATAAAGTTTCAAACCTTTCGTTCTACAGTCCTGTGAAATCAGTTTGACTACATCACCTAAAAATTGCGGAAGATAAATATTTCGTTCTTGAAAAGTCATTTCATTTTTTTCAGCCTTAGCGAGCTCTATGAGATCATCAAGCATAGAGAGGAGATGTTCGCCAGATGTTTGCATAGTTTTAAGATATGCTTGGACATTTTTATCGGTCGTAATTTCTCGGCTTAAGTCAATCATACCCATGATAAGATTAAGTGGTGTTCGGATTTCATGACTAATTTTTCCAAAAAAGTGTGCTTTGCTGTCGAGGGCTTCTTGTAAGTCATGAGCTGTTTTTTCGAGATCAATTGTTTTGCTAATAATCATATTATTAGCATATTTGTTTTGGGTGATTAAGTTGTAAAAGAGATAGGCAATAACAAGTGTTAATAACACTCCCATGATGCCTGCGATATTTTCCGGCTCAATAATTTCTGCCCCGATGGGGGTGAAATTAAATTGAAATGTGACATCAATATTTGATTGAGGGAGAGAGTTGGTGAAAATTAATTTGTATTTAGATTGTATTTTTTGATTCTCTTGAAAAACAACAAGAGATTTATTTTTTCTAGAGTCAGTTTTCAATATCCATGAGTTTGGATGACTTTTGCTGGATATGATTAAACTATCTTTTGGGTTTAGGTTGGTTTCACTAAATAAATTGATCAGTGGAGTGGTGAATATAAAATAGATATTATTATGAAACTTTGATCGTAGTATAACTGAAAGCCGGGGCATGTTTGTATTAGGGGCCTCATACAAAACAGTCGAAATATAGCCAGAACTTTTTTTAAGATCTTGAATTGCATTGTAAATAATTTCGGATTTTATATAGCTATTGTTTGAATCAGGTAAGATAGAATTAACTGTATTTAAGCGCATAATGAGTTTAACTTTATCTTCAGGAAGGTTTGTTTTTTTTCGACTCTTTGATTTTAAATCAGAATCGTCGCGATAGACTGATAGTCGTTGAAATAAAGTATGCTGTAAGGCTAATGCAAGATATGTTGAGTCTTTGGTGTAATTTGAGGGGCGAGACTCTAAATTGTTCTCATAGCTTTGAATTTTTAAAATACTGTTTGTAAGTAGAAGATCTATTTTAACAAGTTCTTCTCTGGCTGTTTGAGAAAAGTTATATTTTTCGATGTAGTCATCACGTTGTTTTAAATGGATGTAGGTGTAGTAACTAATAAAAGACCCAAGCATTATCGTAAAAACGGGTGCCCAGAGTATAAGTTTTTGAATGCGGCTTAAGGGTAATAAAGCTTTTTTTAGAAAATTTACATTCAGTTTAGGCATACATACAGATTAAGCTATTTTTTTAAAGAAGAAAACAGCTAATATGAAGCCCTGTTATTAAAGTCAGGCATCATTAAGCGTGGTCATTTTTCTTGGAAAAATAACTGAAGATGTGAATATTTCTTCAAACTATCTTCAAAATAACACGAACTACGGTGTTTAAAATAAAAAGCATTGCGTCTTAAGCATTATTTGTCATTTAATTATAAAATTATTATAAGAAGGAGTCTGTGTTGGAAGAAGATCTTAAAACTTTCGATGGAGTAAGCGATAGCCTTAAGGATTACACGAGCTTTGAGGCTGATTGTCTTCAGCAGTTAAAAGATGATACCGATGAAACGGTGGCATTGAAAATTTTAGCGCGCTTTTATGTGACTCTGGAAGAAAGTCTTAATTTGCTGGTGAGTGATTTAAAAGACAACCACTACGAAGGTATAGGGAAGTCTAGTCATAAAATAGCCGGATCTGCTGATTTGGTGGGTTTTAAAGATTATGCAAAAAAATCAAGAAAACTATCTCATGAAGTTAAAGACTCTTCTAAAAGAGAAAAGCTCCATCAAGAGGTAGCCATGTATTTAAAAGAAGGTAAGGAAATCTTAGAAGTCATAAAGAAATCATTTCCTGCGCTTCAGAAATATCTAAACTAACAATACCTTTTCAGGATATTTGTTTTATTAGAAGTGCTAGGATTTAAGTTCCATCTTGTAACCGGCCCCAAGTACGGTTTCTATTTGTGCATCGGCTTTAATAATTTTTTTACGTAAATGGCTTATGTGAGCATCCACTGTACGTTCAGTAATGTGTTTCGAAATACCCCACACATGGTCTATCAAATAATCACGTGTGTATACTTGACCTGGTCGTGATGCCAGAATCTTTAAAAGTCTAAACTCCGATGGAGTTAAATCAACAGTGATTGTACCTTGGTTTTGTAAGTGTATCTCGACGCGCATTTTATCAGAATCAACTGTTAGGTTGCCGATTTTAATTTGTGAATCTTTTTTCTGAGAAGATGCATTTCTGAGACGCGCATCAATTCGAGCTTTTAGTTCAGCTGGATGAACTGGTTTTGTCATGTAGTCATCTGCTCCAACTCCAAAAGCAGCTACTTTATTTATTATATCGCCATCTGAACTCAAAATAATGATGGGAATATCTTTTGTGGAAAAAGCCTCTTTAAGTTGAGCCAAAGATTTGATGCCATTTCCATCGGGTAAAGAAACATCTAAAAGGATGAGGTCAAAGCTCTCTCGACCATTTTGAACAAGTTTAAAAGCGTCGCTAAGTGTCGAACTAAATGTCAGGGAATGTTCTTTTAAAACAGAATTTAAGTAGAGTGTGAACTCTTGATTGTCTTCAATACACAATAGTTTAGCCATAGGGCTAGGTTATATCCATTTTGTGAAATCTTCAAATGGTTTTAATTAAAAAGTCATACTCCGTGTCGATGATAGATTAAGACAAAACAGTACACCACACGAAGGGGTGTAAGAAGGAGGAACATATGAATATCAATTTAAACTTTTCTCAAATCGAAGTTCCAGATTATTTGCGGGTAAATATCGAGGGGTTTTTAGAGGAAGCTATGGGCGATTTTTCTAAAAACGATAAGCTTTTTCTAGAACTTTATTGCAAAAAAGAATGTAAAGAGAACAAACACCATAATGATAAGTTTAAATGTCATCTTATTGCAGATGCTCCTTGGATGACTAAGAAGGTGTATGTTCATGCTGAAGGGGATGAGTGTTGGGAGACCATAGTAGAGGCGACATCTAAAATAAAAAGAAAAGTATTTAAAATGAAAAAACAAAGAATTACGCAAAGATCTAAAAATAACCGCTTAAGCGATGTAGAGACTTCCGAGCATGAGCAAGTTGTAGGGTTATAGTTTTAGGTCTCTTTGGGTATCTTTGAAAAGAGTTTAAATTTATGGGATACAAAGTTTTAATTATAGAAGATGATTTAACTTATAAGCCATTATGGACTGAAATGTTAAATAATAATATAGAAAATGCGCCAGTTCAAATACACTGGGCTGTCAGCGCTGAGGAAGCTAACGTGCAGTTTGTAGACTCTATTAAAACTAGGAATCCTTTTGATATGATTATTACTGATGTGTTTTTGGCTGGTTCAGAAACAGGCCTAGATTTTGTTGAAGGTTTAAATCGACATAATATCATCGCCCCTCCCGTTATATTAGTTTCGTCTGCAGATCAGCAAGATGTTGAGGAGTTTTGCTCGAGCGATAAACTTTGTAAGGTTGAAGTTTTAAGTAAACCTATTAATCCAAAAGAATTTAAAAAAATACTCAAAAAAATTATTTAGGAGGTGTGTTTTTTTAGAGATGTGATCGAACTTGTTTTCTGTTGAGAGGAGAGGTTTATGGCAAAAAAAATTGTGCTTATTACAGGATGTGCAACTGGTTTGGGTAAGGCGCTGACTGAGAGGCTTTTGAAAACTCGAGAGTATAAGCTTGTTATTACGGCTAGAGCGCACCATTTACCTCAACTAGAGAGTCAATACGGTCACTTAGAAGATGTTTTATTAAGAGAACTGGATATTACGAATGAAAATCAAATTCTTCATTTGGTTAACGAAATATGTAACGAATGGGGAAGGCTTGATATTTTAATTAATAATGCGGGGGTTTGTTATAGATCGGTAGTTGAACACATGGACCGTGAATCAGAAATGTTACAACTCAAAACTAATTATTTAGGGCCTATGACATTAATCAGATCAATTTTGCCTATTATGAGAGAGCAAATGAGTGGGCATATAATTAACGTATCATCAGTCAGCGGAATGGTCTCAATGCCAACTATGGGCTCGTACAGTGCATCTAAGCATGCATTAGAGGGAGCTACAGAGTCGTTATGGTATGAGGCTCGGCCATATGATATTAAGGTGAGTTTAGTTGAGCCAGGCTTTATTAATTCAGATTCTTTTAAAAATACTTTATACTCTAAAAAAGCACGCTTAAGTGCTAAACTAAAAGGTCCTCATTCAGAATATTATGCTTCAATGGCTCCTTTTTTAGAAAGACTTATGCGTTGGGCCTTTGCAACGCCAGATAGTATTGCTCAGAAAATTGAAAAGCTTATGAAAGATCCTAATCCACCTTTGCGATTAAGGGTTACTGTTGATGCTTTGGTTTTTTCTGTTTTAAAAAAGATTTTGCCAGCATTTTTATTCCATAAGGTCATGTTTTTGCTGTTGCCCGGATCACGATTATGGGGGCATAGAAGCCGTTTTGGGCAAAAGCTTTATAATACAAATAAATCTAAAAAAATAAATGCAGTTTAAGTAAATAAATGTCTAATGACTTAAATAAGTTGTAATTGTATAATCATCAGTCTTATGACAGATAGCATACAATCTCAGCAGAAAAATTCTGAAGTCACCTTGCAACACAACTCCATAAAGGACATGAAGTTAGGTGAGTTCAAGCTCCACAAAAAAATTGGTCAAGCGAGACGTGCTACGTTTATGACTCATAACGGAAGTTTTGAAACTCCTACGTTTATGGCTGTTGGTACTAAAGCCACTGTTAAAGCGATGACTCCGGAGGAGTTAAAGCAGTGTGGAACTCAAGTTGTTTTGGGTAATACATATCACTTGCATTTAAGACCCGGCGAAAATTTAATTAAAAAAATGGGTGGTTTGCATAAGTTTATGAACTGGCAAGGTCCTATATTAACTGACTCCGGTGGTTTTCAAGTTTTTTCTCTTTCTGGGCTTCGTAAGATGTCTGAGGAGGGGGTAGAGTTTCGCTCGCATTTAGATGGAGCTAAGTACTTTTTATCTCCAGAAAAAAGTATGGAAATTCAGATGGATTTAGGCTCTGATATTATTATGGCTTTTGATGAGTGTCTTGGTTACCCTGCCACAGATGATCAAATTAAAAAATCTATGGATTTGACTCACAGATGGTTGGTTCGCTCGCATAAAGCCATGCAAAGGCCAGAAAGTTTACTGTTTGGAATCGTGCAAGGCGGACTCTCTTTGGAGCATCGTAAATACTCTTTGCAGCAAGTGACGAGTGTTGATCTTCCTGGTTATGCGCTTGGGGGATTTTCTATCGGAGAACCTATACATTTGATGCATGAGCTTTTGCCTCATATTGCCCCAGAAATGCCAGAACATAAGCCTCGTTACTTAATGGGGGTTGGAACTCCTTTGGATTTAATCATAGCTATAGATTCAGGTATTGATATGTTTGATTGTGTTATGCCTACTCGTGTAGCACGGAATGGAACCCTTTTTACGTGGCAAGGTAAAGTGAGTATTAAACGCCAAGAGTACAAAGAAGATCCAGGCCCTTTAGATCCTGAGTGTGATTGTTATACGTGCAAAAATTATTCGAGAGCTTACTTAAGGCATTTATTTTTAAGTGGAGAAATTTTAGGCTCGCGTTTAAATACAATCCACAATCTTCATTTTTATATGTCTGTTATGTCTAAAGCAAGAGAGGCTATAGAGCAGAATCGTTGGGAAGAATATCGCGATTTCTGTCTAACGCGTTTTATCAAAACAGATAAAAATGTATAAGTGTTCTTGATCGACGGCCTGTTTAAGTGTTCAATTTTACGTCGTAGGGATTATCCATAATCCCTATCTTATTAAGTATTTGTAAAATTAAATAGTTAGAGAAAGGCTTTAAGGTTATTTATGTTAGGTTCGACTGTTGCAGCTTTGGTAAAATTCGTCTCATTTTCAACTCAATCAGTATTTGCGCAAGAAGCAGCGGCAGCGGCTCCGGCTCAACCTCCAGCATGGATGCAATTAGCACCTATGGCTGTGTTGATTTTAGTGTTTTATTTTTTAATTATTCGTCCACAATCAAAAAGAAATAAAGAAAAAGCTTCGTTTAATCAAAGCCTTAAAGTTGGTGACCAAGTGATCACGCAAACAGGTTTATTCGGTAAAATCACAGGTTTAAATGAGCATATTGCTAATTTAGAAATTGCTAACGGAGTTCAAATTAAAATTATGCGTGCTCAAATTGCAACACTTCAATCCGCATTGCAAAATAGCGAAACTGCAAAATAGTTTTTTACAAAATTAAATAAGAACAAAAGGAAATAACAACATGGAAAATCTACGACTTAGAACATGGATTGCGGGGATTGCATTAGTTCTCGTGGCTTTATTTATTCTGCCAAACTTTGTGGATACATCAAAGTATTCATGGTGGCCAGCATCTAAACTTAATTATGGATTGGATATTCAAGGGGGTATCCATTTAGTGATGGGCGTAGATGTGGAAGGTGTTTTGGCGACAACAGTTAAGCGTCAAACAGCTGCATTAACTTCAGAATTTGAAAAAACTGGCATTCAAATTAACGGTTATAATACGGATAATGCAAAAACAGGTTCTTTTTCGATTTTAGTTCCATCGACAGATATGGCTAAAAGAGTAGAAGATGTGATTTCGAAAAACTATCCAGGAGCTTTACAAATAGTTTCTTCAAATGCACAAACTGTTGAAGTGAAATACTATGATGCTTATTTGCTAGATCAAAAACAAAATACAATTAATCAAGCAATCGAGACAATCAGAAATCGTATTGATGAGTTTGGAGTAGCGGAGCCTTCAATCACACAGCAAGGTGCGGATCGTATCTTGGTGCAATTACCAGGTATGGGTGATGCTGAAAAAGCAAAGCAGCTTGTGAACACAACGGCTAAATTAGACTTCATGTTGGTAAATTATGAAAAATCGCCTGAAGAGTTGAAAACACTTATTTCTGAAGCTGAAAAAGCAGGAAATTACTCTTTAGAAACTCTTCAGTACAATGACTACATTAAAAAATTGAATGAAGATTTAAAAGGTAAATTGCCGCAACATACAGTTGTTTACTTTGAAAAGCAGGCTAATGTTAAAACTATTGAAGCCGGCGCCACACCGTTTTTATTATATGATAATACGGATTTAGGTGGAGATGCATTAGATAATGCCTCAGTGACATTTAATCAGTATGGGTCACCAGAGGTTTCATTACGCTTTAACTCATCTGGTGCAAATAAGTTTGCTGATTTAACTGAGAAAAATACAGGCCGTCAAATGGCTGTTGTGTTAGATAAAATTGTTAAAACGGCTCCGAATATAAATGGTAAAATTCCTAACGGGCAGGCTGTGATTACGCTTGGAAATTCGAATGATCGTAAGTCTGCTATGGATGAGGCAAAGCTTATTTCGATGGCTTTAAGAGCGGGTGCTTTACCAGCTTCTTTAGAGCAATTAGAGGAAAGACGTGTCGGACCATCTTTAGGTAAAGATGCCCTACAAAAAGCTCAACTGGGTGCTCTTGTTGGATCGTTGATTGTTATTATTTTTATGATTGTCTATTATAAAGGTATGGGGCTCATCACGGCGGTTACTTTATTACTGAATGTGATTGCGATTTTTGCGATATTGGGCTCTTTAGGGGCAACTCTCACACTGCCAGGTATTGCGGGTATGGCTCTTACAGTTGGTTTTGCAGTTGATGCCAATGTGTTAATTAATGAACGGATTCGCGAGGAGCTTGCTAAGGGAGCTGGGCTTAAATCGGCTATTCAAGATGGTTACAGCCATGCAATGTCGGCGATTATCGACTCAAATGTAACGACAGCTTCAACGGCAATTGTTTTATTGTATTTTGGAACAGGACCAGTAAGAGGTTTTGCTGTAACATTATTAGCGGGTATTGCGACGACTATATTTGCGAACGTGTTTATTTCAAAAGTTATTACAGATAATTTAGTTCATCGTTTTGGTTTAAAAAAGATTTCAGTTTAGTAGAGGGGAATTTAAATGTCTAATAATAAATCATCAGCAACAGAATCGTTTGGAAGATTTGATTTTGTCGGAAAAGTTGGAATCTTCGGTGGTATTTCACTTCTATTAACAATCGTGTCATTAATTTATTTAGCTATTAATGGGATTAATTACGGTATCGATTTTAAAGGTGGTACTGAAATGCAGGTTAAGTTTGAAAAACCTGTAGCTATTGATCAAGTGCGCGAAACTTTAACAGGTATGAATTTAGGTGATGTTGGTGTACAATCTTTTGGAGAAAATAATGAGTTCATTATTCGCTTTCAAGGTGAAAAAGGTTCAACAGATAAAGAAACAAATGAGAAATTGAATTCCTCAATTGTTGCGTTAAAAACAAAAATCACAGAAACATTTAAAGATCAGCAACCAGAAATTAGACGTGTGGACACCGTAGGGCCACAAGTGGGTGCTGAGTTGAAACGTAATGGATTTTTGGCCGTGTTTTACTGTTTATTAGTTATTTTCGTTTATGTAGCATTACGATTTGATTATAAATATTCACCAGGAGCTGTGGTGTGTTTATTCCATGATGCGGTTATCACTTTAGCTATATTTATTTTAGTTGGTAAAGAGGTTAATATTCCAATTATGGCGGCCATTTTAACACTGATTGGTTTCTCGCTAAATGATACGATCGTCGTGTTTGACCGTATCCGTGAAACTGAACATATGTACCGTGATCGTGGTTTTGGTTTTGTCATCAATAAATCTATTAATGATATGTTAGGTCGAACATTAATCA
>JBKBTW010000045.1:0-15697 GCA_046291245.1 Pseudobdellovibrio sp.
GGTTTGAATTTATCAAATTCAGGAACTCGAAGTTTAGAATCTTTAGAGATGGTCGATGCAAAATCTTTATCTACATTTTTGGTGAATGAACATCCTCAGACGGTATCTGTTATTTTAGCGCATTTAGAGCCTGAAAAAAAGGGTGATGTTTTAAGGCGTCTTCCTGAAAATTTACAAACAGAAGTTGTACTTAGGATGGCTCACTTAGATAATGTTGATCCTGAGCTTATAGCAGAGATAGATCGTGTATTGAAACATCAATTAGCGGCTACATCTACGGTCGAGCAATCAATACTCGGTGGTGTTCAGCCCGTGGCAGAGATGCTTAACGTCATGGACAAAAACTCTGAGCAAACGATTATGTCGCGTTTAGAGGAAAAAGATCCATTGTTAGCTGAAGAAATAAGAAAACTCATGTTTGTCTTTGAAGATATTTCTAAAATTGACGACAAAGGGATTCAAGTTCTTCTTAAAGAAATTCCGAATGAAAAACTTCTTCTTGCACTTAAAACTGCTAATGAAGAGATTAAAACAAAAATATTTAAGAATATTTCTGCTCGTGCGGCAGAAATGCTCAAAGAAGATCTCTCTAATATGGGGCCAGCAAGGCTGTCAGATGTAGAAGCAGCTCAACAAGAGATCGTGAATGTTGCACGACGATTAGAGAGTGAAGGCAAAATTATGATAGCGAGAGGTGGTTCAGAGGATGCGATCGTCTAGTAATAGCCTTATTAAAGCTGACCAAACTGTTGATACTAATTCGACAGTGCTTGATTATAAGCCAAGAGATTTTACTCTGGGCACACCTGAAGCTGCGCTTGATTATTTGGTACGTAAAAAATCAGGTTCTGACTTTGTTTTAAGTGATGTCTTAAGACAGACTACAGGTATTGATGGGATTGAAAAAGAAACTGAAGAGCAGAAAATCGAGCAAAAAGTTTTACATAAAATAACTGAAATTCAATCACAAGCCTATGAAGAAGGTTATAAATTAGGACGCGAAGAAGGCTTTGCAGCAGCTCTTGAGAAAAAAACTAAAGAAATTGAAAGAGGTCTTTTTGATTTAGGTGAAGTGTTGAATCAAGTTCAAAGCTTAAAACCTGATTTAATTGCAAACAATGAATCTCATATTGTTCACCTTATTTATCAAGTCGCCCAAAAAATTGCTTTTGATCATATCGAGCAAAAACCTGAAATTGTATTAGATGTAATTCAAAAGGCTATTCAATCTTCTCAAGCAGATGAAGATATTACGGTTTTAGTATCGCCGGATCAGCTTGGATTTATTGAAAAATATAAAGAACTAAAATCAGAAAAATTTGAGTTTTTAAAGAATGTTAAGTTACAAGCTTCAGAAAAAGTGCATTCTGGAGGGTGTATTGTGCAAACTAATTATGGGGAAATTGATGCGCGGGTAGAAGAACGCATTAAAACAATTTGGCAGGAGCTTTCAGTTGTAATTCCTAGTGTGCAAGATAAAGCTTCAGGTGAGTAAAAATGTTGAAATTGAATCTAGGCAAATACGAAGAAATTTTGAATAACTGCCACCTTACAAAAGACAGTGGAAAAGTCACAGAAGTTACAGGTTTGTTGATAAAAGGTTTTTTGCCGGGAGCTTCTGTGGGAAGTGTGTGCAGTATTGAAACACCTCATTTATCTAAACCGCTTTTGGCCGAAGTAGTGGGTTTTAAAGACAGGCAAGTGCTTATGATGGCATTGCATGAAATGCGAGGAGTTTCTCTTGGTTGCAAGATTAATCTTTCGCGTTCTGTTGCAACAGTCAGAGTCAGTGATGAACTACTAGGACGAGTTGTTGATGGCATGGGTTTACCGATTGATGATGGGCCAGAATTACACAATTTTAAAGAGTTTCCGTTGTATGCTGATGTTGTGAATCCATTACGCAGGGAACCTATTCGAGAACCTCTTGATGTGGGCGTTCGTGCAATTAACTCTGCAATTACAGCAGGCCGTGGTCAGCGAGTTGCAATCATGGCAGGCTCTGGGGTGGGAAAGTCAGTGCTCATGGGTATGATGGCTAAACAGACAGAAGCTGACGTCAACGTAATTGCTTTAATTGGAGAGCGGGGGCGTGAAGTTCGTGAGTTCATTGAGCATGAGCTTGGCGAAGAAGGAATGCGCAAAACAGTGGTTGTTTGTGTAACGAGTGATCAAAGCCCGTTATTACGTATGCGTGGCGCGTATGTGGCCACAGCGATAGCTGAGTACTTTGCAAAGAATAGTAAAAATGTTTTATTGGTTATGGATTCAGTTACACGTTTTGCTATGGCGATGCGCGAGATTGGATTATCTATAGGAGAACCTCCTACATCGCGCGGTTATACACCGAGTGTTTTTTCAACTTTACCCAAATTATTAGAGCGAGCTGGAAATTTTGAAAACGCAGGTTCTATCACAGGTTTTTACACGACTCTTGTTGAAGGCGATGACATGAATGATCCCATTGGTGACAGTGTTCGATCAATTGTAGACGGACATATTGTGTTATCCAGATCACTAGCGCAAAAAGGTCACTTTCCTGCTATTGATGTTTTACAAAGTGCAAGTCGTGTGATGAAAGCTGTAACTTCATCGGATCATTCAAAGATGGCTTCTAAAATGCGAGAATTAATGGCTACATATAAAGAAGCAGAAGATTTAATTAACATAGGTGCGTACAAAGCTGGTGCAAATCCTAAAATTGATCGTGCTGTAAAATCAATAGATCAAATTAATGAATTTTTAAAACAAAAAACAACTGAAACAGGAACAATGAGTCAGTGTTTACGTACGTTACAACAAATCACTATGGGAATGTGATAATCAATAATTTAACATCAAGCCTGAACGCTTGAGGTGAATAAACATGAAGTTTAAATTTTCACTTGAAAAAGTCTTAAATCATCGTCGTATTCAGATGGATCTTGCCCGTAAGGATTATTTGGACGCTTTAGCTTTTCTACAAAATGAGCAAGAGATACATCAGCAGATGATTGATTTGAAAAACAAGGCCTTAAATGAAAGAGCAAATCTTGTAAAAAGTTCAACCCAATGGCAGATGCAAGTCGAGCAGTTGAATCTGTTCATAAAAGGTCAAGACTTACGAATTGCTCAGCAAAACGAACGTCTATTGAAAATAGAAAAATTGGTCGAGTCACGACGTGAAATTTTGAAAGATTCGTTAACTGAGGTTAAAATAATGGAAAGGCTAAAAGAAAAAAAGAAAGCCGACTTTTTACAAGAAGTAAAAAGTAATGAACAAAAAGAGTTGGATGAAATTTCAACGATTAGATTTGTTAGGATGACAAAGGAAAACTAAAGTTCATGAAAAAAACAGGGTATGAACAATTTTTTAAACAAGCTAAAAAAAATGCTGAGCAGGTTACTCCTGTACAAAATGTTCCTATAGATAAATTACGCCAAAATTTGAATAAAAAAAGCAATAAAAAGACAGTAAGAAGGTTTCCTGTTTTTCAATTTTCGGCATTTGCTGTATGTGGGCTTGTATTGTTTTTAGCTATCGAAAATTTTGATAAAATTGAATCTTTTTTACAAAAAATTGAAATAGGCTTAGGCACAGCTCAGGCTGAAACAAGTGTAGAAAAAAAGAGTGATTCTACTCAGGCTTCCCAAGAAGAGGAAACTCATGATGAAGCTAAAACTACTGACGCTGTAAATTCAGAGTCTACAGAAGTTAAAACAAATGTGGTAAATACGAATGCTCAAGATGTAGATTATATTTACACTTTGAATGAAAGAAAAAAAGCATTGGACCAGCGTGAAGAAGAAATCGCTAAAAAAAATGCTGAATTAGACAAACAAAAAGCCTCTATAGAACAAAAGTTAAAAGAGTTAGAAGAGTACCGCGAAAAAATATCTTATATGCTCAAAGAACGCGTGAAAACGGACGAAGCCAAAGTTGATACTCTTGTACAAGTTTACAGTAACATGAAACCTTCTCAAGCGGCTAAGATATTTGAAACCATGGATGAAGACTTAGTTATAGACATTCTCACTAAAATGAAAAAGAAAAACGCTGCAGATATTTTAAATCTTATCAAAACAGAAAAAGCACAATTGTTTGCAGAAAAATATGCAGGCTATAGAGGCCCTGCTAGTACTGAATCAACTTTAAAAGATAAAGAACCTGAAACTGAAAATACTCAAACAGATCAGTCAACAGGTTCTGAAAGTAAACCTTAAACAAAGGAGGAAAGTGCTCGAAAACTTGGTGCGTGTCGGCCCCCCACAGGGTACGAACGTTCTGGATTCGAAAGAAGTTAAAGATTTTAAAACTTCTAAAGTAGATAAGCAGGAGTTTAAATCTTTAATTAAAAAATCGATGAAAGAAGATCATCAGCCTTCCAAACAGTCATCTGGGGGAACAAAAAGGAAGATGACTGAAGCAGATAAAGAGGAAGAACCTAAAAAATCTGCTCAAAAGGTTGATAACAGTGTAGAAGGATTAAAACAGTTAATAATTTCAGAGATCATGGTCTCAAATGAGGGTGAAACTGAAATTGCAGATAGCGATAAATATCTGCCAGAGATTGAAGAAACTGATTTAGCCCAAAATACTGAACAATTGAATATGGCTTATATGGTAGCTCAGAATCAAAAGCCTGAGGCTATGCATTTAACTCCATCTGTTAAAACAGAGGAGAATGTAAATGCTGAGCCTATTTTGGGTTCTGCAACTGACATTAAAAGTCATCCGTATAAACATTTAAACTCAACAGAAGTCTCTTTAATGAATGAGATTAATCAGCTGGGACAGCAACAGGTTCAGTTACCTGTTCAGAATGATTTATATGCAAATAATGCGGCACAGTTAGAATCATTTCAAGCTTCTGAAGATCATTTGAATGGTTTAGATGCTGAAGGAAATCCTACGGAGAGTATTTTCAAATCTACTCTTGTAGATGGTGAGGCTTTGGAGGCGAATTCTTCTGATCCTAAAGATGCAGAAAAAGGAGAGATATCAAGTTTTTCTAAAGAGAGCAGGTTAAGTCATGAAATTTCTTTAGAGACTGAAAAGTCTTTTTCACAGGATAAATCCGTTCAAAATGATGAGGCAGCTTTAAATGCAAAATCATTAAATACGCTTTCTCAGGCAGAGGAAAAATCTGATGTTAAAACACCAGATAAAATGTCTTCTCATTTTGAGAGCAAAGTTTTTGCGGCTCTTTCTAAAGAGAGCGAAGCCATGGCAAAACCTGTCGTTGATAAGAATATTCAAAATCATAATGAGGGAGTTGCTCATAAAGTTGAATTGAATAATTTTACAGAAACAGTGCAAAGTGCCTATGGCTCAAAAGAGTCTTCTCAAGAAAGATCATTTAGTGAAGAACAATCTTTAGATGAGCAAGCCAAAGATGGGAAACATTCATTAAAAGCGGACACAACACAGGATTTATCTCATCAGATTTCTACTTTACAGTCACAAAACTCTGGCTTCAGGAATCATTTAAATTCACTTCAATCACACAGTGCCGAAATGAAAGCAGGCATTATGGAGGAGTCTCAATCGAATGATGGAGCTAATGTACGTGAAATTATGAATCAAGCTAAGTTTTTAGTGACTCGTGGTGGTGGAGAGATGACTGTTAAGATGACTCCAGAGGGTATGGGGGAAGTTCATCTTAAAGTTATGTTAGACAATGGAAAAATTAATATTGAAATGAACTCTCATGACAAGTCTGTAAAAAAGATGATTGAAGAGAGTCTTTCTGATCTAAAGTCTAGTCTAGCTACTCACAATATGCAGGTAGATCATGTTAAGATAAATCAAGTAACAGCTGTAGACACTCAAAACCAAACAAATACTCAATCAGATATGAAACAGTCATTTTCGAATCAGTCTGGTCAACAAAATCAGAACATGAATTTTTCTGATATGAATGGATCAAACTCGGAAAGAAATGTTCAAGGAAGACAGGGTTTAAGTTTAGGAGAAAAAGTAAATCAGAAGCTAGTTACTGCAAAGCCTCATATTTCTAAAAATCCTTACGTTGGTGGAAATAAGGGTGCTACCATAAATATGATAGCGTAATAATTTACGCTATCTCTAAGAGAGGTTATGAATGTCGACAATAGATACTAAAGCGGGCACTAAAACATGGAGAGAACCAGGACAAGGTGAAACAGATCTTAAAGCGCAGGTTCAAGATCGTCATTTGACTAAAGCTCAAAAAGATATGTTAGGTGCTGATGACATTGGATCTGTTCTTAATAAAATTTCTGACCCTAACTATGTTGATCCCTCAAAAAAAGTTTCTGGTGCCGGTAATAATAAAATGGATAAAGATGCTTTTTTTAAATTGATGTTAGCTCAGCTAAAAAATCAAGATCCAACAAATCCATTGAAGAATCATGAAATGGCAGCGCAGTTGGCTCAGTTCTCATCATTAGAGCAGATGACGAATATGAATAAAACACTGACTGAAATCAAAGGCGGAAGCAAACCTGTTGAACAATTTCAAGCTTTGAATTTAATAGGCAAAGAAGTATCTGGTGACAGCGCAAAAATTACTCGTAGTGAAATTGATAAAGATCATGAAGTAAAATTTAATTTACCTCAAGATTCAAAAACAGCTGAGATAAAAATACTGAATAATAAAAATGAAGTTGTGCGTTCTTATGAATTTTCTAATCTAAAACAAGGTGAAAATAAAATTACTTGGAATGGTGAAAATGAGAGAGGACAATCAGCAAAAGCAGGCGATTATAAAGTAGAAATTGAAGCTGTAGGAAATTCAGGCCAAAAATTATCTATCAAAACAGATTTCACAGGTGTAGTTACAGGAATGAGTTTTTCGCCGGAAGGTCCTATACTTCAGGTGGGTAAACAGAGCATTCGTCTTAAGGACATTCGTCAGTTTTCTGACCCAAGTCTTAAGCGCAACGACCAGAATTCACAAGATATTACTGCACTTGACTTGAAAAAAGGCAATCAGTTGAAGCAAACTAATTATAAGGAAGAGACTAAATCTCCAGAGAGATTAAGAGCAGAAGCAGGTTCATCTGATGATATGTTCTCTGAGCTTGGTGTAGAGCCGACTCTAGTAGAAAAAATCAAGAGTGAAGAATCTAAAGCAAATGCTCCTCAATCAGATAAGGAGATGAATCGTGGATAAAATGAAGCTTGCGAATAGTTTAGCTCGCATAGATAATTTAATCCCGAAAGCGCCGGTAGAGATCAAGAGCGATAAATCGAATCTTGAAGGAAACCAAAAAACAGAAGGCGCTGGATCTTTCAAGGATACTTTAGAAAATTTAATTGCGAATACTTCGTTGCAAGAAGCTGGGTTTAAAAACCCTCTTGCAGCAAAAGATGAGGCAAAAAATATTTTAAAGTTTTCGAATCACGCGGTAGAGCGTATGCAATCAAGAGGGATCATGTATGATTCTGAGAGGTTGTCTAAGCTTGAAGACGCTGTTAAAAAGGCAGCAGCTAAAGGGTCGAAAGATACATTAGTTTTAATGGATGATTCGGCAGCGATAGTAAGCGTGAAGAATAATACAGTGGTGACTGTAATGGATAAAAACAATTTGAAAGAAAATGTTTTTACCAATATAGACAGCACGATAGTCATTTAGTTTTTATAGGGCTGGTCCTCGCAGAGGGGGCCCTTCATAAAACAGATTTGTTCGACTAACAAGTCTGAAAAAATCTCACCTGATGTGTGAGATTTATTAACTTAACTTAAGCATGAAGCTTGAGTAAAAAACATGGAGGTTATCAATGAGCGTACTATCATCAATGTGGACTGGTATCACAGGTCTTCAAGCACAAGGCGAAGCGTTAGGCGTAGTAGCAGACAATATCGCAAATGCAAATACAACAGGTTTTAAAGCTTCTCGAGCAGAATTTTCCGATGTGATGTCTAGAAGTTTAAAAGGTATTGATGGTGGTAATCAATTGGGCCGTGGTACACGTATTCAAAGTGTTACACCTCTTATGTCTCAAGGTGGGTTGGATAATACGGACCGTTCTACGGATTTAGCAATTAATGGAAATGGCTTTTTTCAAGTAAAAGGCTCTGAAGGTACATCGTATACACGTGATGGTTCTTTCAGGTTCGATAAAAATGGTTTACTTGTTACGAGTAGCGGACAAAGAGTTCAAGGTTTTCAAGCCAATGAAAAAGGTAAGCTTGAAAATAAAGTAGGAGATATCAAATTTCCTAAAGCCTTGATCAATGCATCAGCAACTAAAGAATTAAAATTAGATCTAAATTTGGATTCTCGTAACATAGCAGATTCAAAAACTTTTGATCCTAAAGATCCTTACACAACATCACACTATGCTACAGCAACTGAGATCTTTGACTCTCAAGGTAATAAGCATATTTTAAATTTATTTTTTACTAAAGGACAAGATAGAACATGGACTTATCGTGGATTAGTGGATGGTAAAGAAGTAACTGGAGCACCTGAAGATCAAGAGTTAGCTCAAGTTGTTGAAGGTAAATTAACCTTCACTGAGGATGGAAAACTGCAGTCTCAGGAAGTGACGAATGCAGCTTTTAATTTCAAAGGTGGAGCTCAGCAAGATCAGAAAATCAAAATTAATTTTGGTGATGATATCGCATCAGGTGGTAAAGGAATCGAAGGAACAAAACAATTCGGTAAAGAATCAGATGTCATTTCATGGACGCAAGATGGTTTTGCCGCAGGAACTGTAACAGGTTTGTCATTTAATGATGAAGGTGTTTTAACCGCATCATATTCAAATGGCCAAGTTATGGATTTAGCTCAAATTGGATTAGCTAAGTTTGAAAATCCAGAAGCATTATTTAAAATTGGTGGCAATTTATTTAAAGAATCTCGTGACTCAGGTGCAGCAGCTGTAGGGGCTCCGAGAATGGCTGGCCGTGGTTCAGTTATGTCAAAATCTCTTGAGAGATCAACAGTGGATTTAGCATCTGAATTCGTGAATATGATCACAAATCAAAGATCATTCCAAGCCAATGCGAAGACAATTACAACTTCCGATGAATTATTAAGCGAAGTTATTCAATTAAAGAGATAATAAATCATTAAAATAAAAATGTGAGAGAGCCTTGATTGAATTCTCGAAGGCTCTCTTTGTAAAAGCTCAAAACTCCAAAAAGCAATGGTCGGTTAGTCGCGCCCATTGCTTTTATTTTCATTTGACTCTTTAAAATTCCTTCCGGTTTCCGCTCTATATGCAGGAAGCTGAGCCTAAAGTCTAGTTTGAAAGCAAATTATTTTTTTAAAATTTCATAATGAGACGTTCTTAAAATATAAATGTGCAATATTTTGTAAAAAAAAGAATTTTATATGTTTCGCTCAATTAAATTTGTGTATGTTCCGATAAATATTAAGTGAAATCAATAAGTAACTGCCTTAAACATATCGCACGTTTCACGACGCTACTTTATTTTTTATCTGGATGTAACCCATTCAGTGGCGGTTATATTGACTCTATATTTTCCGGCGGAAGCTTAGATCAACCAAGCCCTGGATTTGGTATCGGTTTAAATGCTCCCACCTCTCTTAATTTAACAAATGTTGTTGATTCAAGTGCCGACACTCAGACCCTTACATTAGAAATTCAAGGTGTGGTCTCAGGGCAGATAGTTAAAATATTTACAGATTCTCTTTGTCAGCATGAAATTGCAAGTGGTACTGTCAATACACAGCCCTATCAATTATCTTTTCAAATCAATGACCATGGTAAATATACTTTCTATGCTCAATCTTCAGACGGGAATGTAAATTCTAATTGTTCTACTGTGAATGTTTCACACAGTTTTAAAACATGGGTACAACAAGCTTACATCAAGGCCCGTAATGTTAACAGTTACGATCATTTTGGTGCAGATATTTCATTATATGCTGACACATTGGCGGTTGGCGCTCCCCATGAGGATTCAGATCAAACAACGATTACGAATGGAAATTTAGCAAGTAGTAGCAATCTTAAAACGGATAGTGGTGCCGTTTATATTTATAAGCGAAATGGTCATCAATGGGAACAAGAAGCCTATATTAAACCAAGCAATGCAGATGCAAATGATTTTTTTGGAAGCCAGGTCTCTTTATATGAAAATATATTGGCGGTGTCTTCCCTAGGAGAGGACTCAAATCAAACAACTATCACTAATGGCTCCGCGGCAAGTAGCAATAATTTGAAAGCTGACAGCGGAGCCGTTTATTTATTTTCACGCACAGGAAATTTTTGGTCGCAAGTAGCTTATATTAAATCAGTGAATGCCAATGCTGATGATAAATTCGGGACCTCTTTATCTTTGAATAAAAATATCCTTGCTGTAGGAGCCATTGGAGAAGATTCAAATCAAACAGTTATCACAAATGGAGTAGCGGCCAGTGCAGATAATTCCCAAGTAGACAGTGGCGCTGTGTACCTTTACCAGGAAATAGGCGGTAATTGGATGCAGCAAGCTTTTATTAAAGCTGAAAACACAGAAGCTGGTGATAATTTTGGTTCATCCATAGACCTAGGTTCAAATACATTAGTCGTGAGCAGTATAAAAGAAGATTCAAATCAAACAGTTATTACAAATGGCCCAACAGGCAGCAGCAACAATGCAGCGATGGACAGCGGCGCAGTGTATGTTTACCAATTTGATGGAAAAGTATGGGCCCAAGAAGCCTATATCAAGCCATCTAATATAGACACAAGTGATCAGTTTGGCGTATCAATTTCTTTGTATAATGATCTTTTAGCTGTCGGTGCAAAGGGTGAAGACTCAAATGAAACGCTCATAGCGAGCGGTACGGTATCCAGCGTGGATAATTCCAAGAGTGACAGCGGTGCCGTATATATTTTTAAACGCACAGGTAGCACATGGGAGCAGGATGCATATATTAAGGCCAACAATTCTGATGTTTCGGATTTGTTTGGATCGAGCGTATCCCTTTTTGAAAACACTTTAGTTGTGGGTGCTCCTGGAGAAGACTCAAATCAGACAACCATCTCAAATAATGCAACATCAAGCTTTGATAATACAAATAGTGATAGTGGAGCCGTGTACGTTTATAAGCGCTCTGATGAAGATGGAAGTTGGAAACAGCAAGCTTATATTAAAGCTATCAATTCTGGAGTTGATGACCATTTTGGTTCTAAAATAAAAATACATGGTAAATCTATCGCAATTGCAAGTGTTAATGAATCTTCAAATGTAAATAGGATAATAAACAGCATGCTTGAAGCAAGTGACGATAACTCTCGCCCCGAAAGTGGTGCGGTTTATGTCTATAACTATGAAGGTGATGTTAAAGCTTTAATTACCTCAGGACTACCTGCGGATATTACAAATGATACATCTTTAAATGCTCAAGTTGGTGGAGCAGGAATTATCTCTTACAGATATAAAATGGGGCTTGCACCTTTAGATTGTACGGAGACTTCTGGGTACAGTAATATAATTTCAATCAATACTCCGTTAACAAGCAGTATGTCTTCTTTGTCTAATGGAAAAATTATCTTGTGTCTACTTGGAGTGAGCAATTATGGACAGCAAGAGTACACAGATGCAACAGTGTATAGTTGGTACAGGTATGTGAATACTCCTGATGCGCCAACGAGCATAATGCTGACAAATCCTGTCTCTTCTCCAGGAACAACGTTGATGCCGACACTCAGTTTATCTGGTTATTCAAGCGAAACAATTCGGTTGATTTTATATGCTGATGAATCTTGTTCGGAGACTTTAACTCAAACCTTAGTTTCTGGCACAACGACAACTATCACAACACCTGAGTTGGGATTGAAAAAATATCGCTTTAAAGCTAAGTCAGTTGATCGCATTGGAAATACATCTTCATGCTCTAACTCGTATGCTGATTATTATTATAGGGGTTGGATACCGCAAGCTTATGTCAAAGCAGCAAATTCTAGTTCTAGTGATTACTTCGGGCGAGCTGTCTCGTTAAACAATGATACTTTAGCTGTTGGTGCATATTCTGAAGATTCAAGTCAAACTACAATTACAAATGGCTCATCAATTACAGGTGATAATGATAGTGGTGCGAATAGTGGTGCAGTGTATGTGTATAAACGCACAGGAAATAACTGGGCACAGGAAGCGTATATTAAAGCTGCAAATAACTCTAGTGGAGACTATTTTGGCTACTCGGTGAGTTTATACAATGATTTATTGGTGATCGGTGCATATTTAGAGGACTCGAATCAAACTACAATTACAAATGGTAAAATCATTGTAGAAAATAATGCATTAACTGATAGTGGTGCGGTGTATGTGTATAAACGCACAGGAAATAACTGGGAGCAAGAGGCCTATATTAAAGCGGCAAATTCAGGTAGTGGTGATTCTTTTGGATACACGGTTTCGTTGTCTGAAGATACGTTGGCTGTAGGTGCATATTTAGAGGATTCAAATCAAACTACAATTACAAATGGATCAGTTATAGTTGAGAATAATTCACTAGGTAATAGTGGTGCGGTGTATGTGTATAAACGCACAGGAAAATTATGGGAACAAGAGGCTTACATTAAAGCTGCCAATGCAGGCAGTGGAGATTCTTTTGGATCTGTGGTTTCGTTATCTCAAGATACGTTAGCTGTAGGTGCATATTTAGAGGATTCAAACCAAACAGTTATTACAAATGGAGCAGTTATAGTTGAGAATAACTCATTAACTGATAGTGGTGCAGTCTATGTGTATAAACGTACAGGAAGCAACTGGTCACAAGAAGCTTACATTAAAGCTACAAATGCAGGAAGCAGTGATAATTTTGGATCTGTGGTTTCGTTATCTCAAGATACATTAGCTGTAGGTGCATATTTAGAGGACTCAAATCAAACTATTATTACAAATGGATCAGTTATAGTTGAGAATAATTCACTAGGTGATAGTGGAGCAGTGTATGTGTATAAACGCACAGGAAACAATTGGTCACAAGAAGCTTACATTAAAGCTGCCAATGCAGGAGCTAATGATTATTTTGGTGTGAGTGTTTCAATTCATAAGGATAGATTAGTTGTGGGTGCTTCCAGAGAAGATTCAAATCAGACCATTATTACGAATGACAGTTCAATTGTAGAAAATAATTCTTTATCGGATAGTGGTGCAGTGTATGTGTATAAACGCACGGGAAGCAATTGGTCACAAGAAGCTTACATTAAAGCTGCCAATGCAGGAGCTAATGATTATTTTGGTGGGAGTGTTTCCATTTATAATGATACAATTGCAGTTGGTGCGTATTTAGAAGATTCTAATCAAAAAACTATTACAAATGGAAATGGTGCTGCCGCAGATGATTCCTTAGGCGATAGTGGTGCAGTGTATGTATATACTTATGCATCCGATGTGTTAGCGAATTTATCTGGAAGTGCTCCCGATAATAAGAGCGCTGTGACGAAGTTAAATATAAAAATAGGTGGTAATGGTATTACTTCTTATCGTTATAAAATTGGAGTTGCACCTTTAGATTGTTCAGATCCTTCAGGGTACAGTAGTTCTAGATCGGTTTCTATGCCTATAACAGACAATATTTATAATTTAGCTGATGGCTCAATGGTTTTATGTGTTATCGGAGCAAACTCGTATGGTGAGCAGAGCTACTCCCAAGCAACACGTTATGAATGGAGTAAATTTAATTCTCCACAACCTTCGCCGCCAAACAATATTGTATTAATTTATCCAACAGCTAGTCCTGGATATGTGTCAAAGCCGACGTTTAATGTTCAAGGTGTGAGTTCTAACAATAACGTAAAGCTTTACTCGAGTTCTGACTGCGCACAATCATCTCTTATTGCATCAGGTGTGGCATCTGAAAGTTCTGTAAGCTTAACTTCTACAGTTCCTTTACGTATAGCGAGTAATACAATTTATGCAACTCAAACAAGTATTTATGATGTTGAGTCAGATTGTTCATCGGCTCATGTAGATTACTATTTAGAATACTGGGTTCAACAAGCTTATATAAAATCTAATAATAGTGATGTCGATGATATGTTTGGGCAGAGTATTGCGTTATCTAAAAATACATTGGCTGTCGGGGCGATTGGGGAAGACTCTAACCAAACAGTTATCACAAATGGGCAATCTGCAAGCGGAGACAATTCTTTATACAATAGTGGTGCAGTCTACATTTATTTACGCAATGGCGTAAGTTGGACACAGCAAGCGTATATCAAGCCAACAAACGCTGATTATAATGATATGTTTGGTTACTCTGTAGCTTTAGATCAAGATACACTCGCTGTAGGAGCTATTTACGAAGACGCAAACCAAACAACGATTACAAATGGATCGGCGGCAAATGCGGACAATTCATTAACGGATTCTGGGGCTGTGTACGTTTACAAACGGACAGGAACTTCGTGGTCACCACAAGCTTATATCAAGGCGGCCAATGCGGGGACGACAGATCAATTTGGAACTGCAATATCTTTAGAAGGTAATACGCTAGTTGTAGGCGCGATATATGAAGATTCCAATCAAACAACAATCACAAATGGAGAAGTGGTAACAGAAAATAATTCAGCTGCAAATTCAGGTGCTGTTTATGTTTATAAACGCATAGGAAATATATGGGCCCAAGAGGCTTATATTAAAGCAGGCAATGCTGATAGTACAGATTACTTTGGTTCTGCTCTATCGTTATCTCAGGATACTTTAGCGGTTGGAGCTTACTTTGAAGACTCTAATCAAACGACAATTACAAATAGCAATGTTATTTCACATAACAACTCAGCAACGAATGCTGGAGCGGTGTATGTGTATAAGCGTACAGGAAATAACTGGGCACAAGAAGCGTATATTAAAGCCTCAAATGCAAATACAAGTGATAGTTTTGGTTATTCACTTTCACTCTTTCAAGATACATTAGCTGTTGGCGCGTATCTAGAAGATTCAAATCAAACATTTATTACGAATGGTTCTATGGCAGCATCTGTGGATAATTCTTTGACTGATTCTGGAGCTGTATATGTGTATAAACGTACAGGCAATACATGGGAGCAAGAGGCTTATATTAAAGCTTCAAATGCGGGTTCAACGGATTACTTTGGGCAAAGCGTTTCGATTCATAAGGATGTTTTAGCCGTTGGAGCTATATACGAAGACTCTTCGGAAAATACAGTGGTTGATCCTAATGTTATTTTATCAAATAATTCTTTAACTAATAGCGGAGCTGTTTATTTATATCAAAGGGTAGGCTCTAATTGGGTGCCTTATTCAATAATCAAGGCAGGAAATAGTAAAGTTGATCTTCAATTTGGACAAAATGTAGCAGTTGATGGAACTACAGTTATCATTTCAACAACTAATGAAAGCTCGAGTGCAGTAGGTGTAACAAATGGAACTGGAGTAAGTAATAACTCAAGCAGTTCAAATAGTGGAGCCGTGTATGTGTATCAATTAGAGGGAAGATCGCAAGCGTTAATATCGAGTGGAGATCCAGTATTTATAGGTGCAGCGAATACAGCATTAAATATACAAGTGGGTGGAAGTGGAATTACTCAGTACCGCTATAAATTAGGAGCATCCCCACTAGATTGCAGCGATGCAAGTGGGTATAGTAGTTTAATTTCAGTATCAACGCCAATTACGGATAACTTATCAGGCTTAGCGGATGGAAGTGTGACGTTGTGTGTGGTAGGAGTTGGTGGATACGGTACACAAAGTTATGCAGATGCAACAGAGTACACATGGGTTAAGGATACAGTTGTGCCATCAGC
>JBKBTW010000250.1:0-2052 GCA_046291245.1 Pseudobdellovibrio sp.
GCAAGCAGGTAATGGTTTTAATACACCAAAAGCCGCACCTCAACCTGCTGCGGCTCCAGCTGACTTAGATGATGATTTACCGTTCTGACACCTACTAGAGACCATGTTTTGTAAAGTTTATAAAATTATTCTTTATTAGTAGTTAGTTACAAAAGAAATTTACAGATACTAGAAATGGTTCTGTAAATTTTTTTAATTATAATCTATGATATTTAATACTTAGATATTTTGTTAAATATAGCTATGATGTCTGTTAAAAGATTTGTAATGAGTAGTGGTGAGAGATTCGCTGTTCTTTTGAATAGTGATGGTGTTCCTATGACTTATCCAAATTTATATACGATCATTCATTTAAGAAATCGTGGTCAATCAATCAATACTATTACAGCTATTCTGGAAGATATTAAGTTGCTCTTTCAGTTGTTGGATCAGTTAGGAATTGACTTGGAACAAAGGATAAAAAGTAAAGATTTTTTAAAATTAAATGAAATCGAAGCTTTAGTAAATTTAACCAGTTTCAATCGCAGTCGATTAAGTGGGACAGCTTCAAAAACAAAGATCATAAGTTTTCCAAAAAGTAATAACAAAGAGCGAGCTAGAGCAAAATTGGTTGTTACTCAGGACTATGTATCCAAACAATTAATATATCGGCGGTTAACTAATTTTGCTGAATATATTGGATGGTTTGAGACGCATCTTCATTCATCAGCAATAACAAGTACAAAACGTTTGTTAAAATCTCGTAGACCTCGTAAGTCCATGGATATTCAGTCTGAATACAAATCTTTTGATAGTGATCAATTAAATAAAATTTTCAAGGCGGTTGATCCTGATAATCAGAATCGTATCTGGACATCAGATTATCTAACTTATAGAAATGAGCTAATTATCTATTTATTTTTATATCTTGGATGTCGTAAAGGTGAATTATTAAATTTAAAAATTACAGATATAACTCCCTCTCAAGGTGTTACATCATATCTTACTATTAGGCGTAATCCTCATGATGGTAGTGATTCTAGGCTATATCAACCTTTGGTTAAAACTAGAAGTCGATCAATTGCAGTCAATCAAAACTTAAAGAAAAAATTAGAAACTTACATTTTAAATTATAGATCAGCCATACCGCATGCAGAGCTAACAGACTTTTTGATTTTATCAAATAAAGGTAAACCTTTATCAATAAAAGCTCTAGATAAAATCTTTTCTGAAATTTCTAAAGTTGTTCTATTCAATGTACATGCACATGCATTTAGACATACTTGGAATGACAAATTTTCTGAGAAATCTCAACTTTTAGTGGCAACAGGTCAAACGACTGAAGCTCAAGTTGAAAATGATCGTGCTTATCTAATGGGGTGGATACCTAACTCACAAAGCGCAAGAAGATATTCAAGGCGTGCAGAGAATAAGCGTGCCGTAGAGGTTGGCTTAAGTATCCAAGAAAAATTTGAGGATGAAAATGAATAAATCAATTCGAATCGATAGTTTAGCTAAGTCGCAAAATACTTTTACCTCATTCAAAGGTTATGAGTTTAGTATCGATGATCAGAAATGGGTATTAGATATCAATAAAACTATAGATATCTCTCGGATACGAAATTTTGAGTTTTCTGTCCAATCTGATGTAGTCATGACTTTGGTTCATTTTGCTAAGTATAGTTCAAGTTCACATACAGCAAACATGTGCGAATATATTGGTAAATATTTTGATATTACAGGAGAGGATCATTTTTCAATTAAAGGTCTTTTAAATTATAAAAATTTTTATTCGGCAAAAAAAGATGAATACAAAGTAGCTATGCTACGAGTCTTTTTGAAGAAACTATATGATTTAGGTTATTCCTCAGTAGATGATGAAGTTTACGATCTAATGGATTCATGGAGATTGAGTGGCAATGAAAAAGGAGCAGCAGTCCTTTCCCTTGATCCAGATGAAGGCCCATTTAGCCCATACGAATTTCAAACAATTATCACTAGAACCAATGAATATTTAGCAGAAAATAAGATTTCCTATTTTGAGGCTGCTTTAATTCGTGTTTTCTGTGCGAC
>JBKBTW010000046.1:0-15058 GCA_046291245.1 Pseudobdellovibrio sp.
GCTCAATTGATCGCGAGGAGCACAAAGCCTTAACCCGTCGCTTTAAAATGAATGACCAAGATGTTATCGTGGCGAAGCCTCAAACATTCATGAACCTATCAGGCGAATCCGTTGTTTCATTAATGAATTTTTATAAAATTGATAAATCAAAACTTTTGGTTTTACACGATGAAGTTGATTTCCCGTTTGCAACGCTGAAGCTACAGTTTAACCGCAGCGCTGGTGGACAAAATGGAGTTAAAAGCATTACTCAGTTATTGGGAACACAAGAGTACGCAAGACTTCGTTTAGGTGTTGGGCGCCCTCCTGATCCTCGATTTGCTTTAGCTGACTATGTTTTAGGAAACTTCACTCAAGAAGAGCAATCAAACTTGCATCCCTATTTAGAAACAGCATGTGATGCCATTGAAAGCTTTATCCTTGATGGCTTAAATAAAGCCTCAACAAAGTTCAATGGATCTGTTAAACTCAATAAAAATTAAATTGGATATACAGTACGCTCCACGTACAAAGGATATATTATGGCACTTCAAGTTGGAATTGTAGGTCTACCAAACGTTGGTAAATCAACTCTTTTTAATGCATTAACAGCAGCCAAAGCGGAAGCTGCTAATTATCCTTTTTGCACAATTGATCCGAACGTAGGTGTCGTCACTGTTCCGGATCCTCGTTTAGAAAAAATCACGCATTTCATCAAACCTCAGTCAGTTGTTCCTACGACAATGGAATTTGTTGATATTGCAGGTATCGTAAAAGGTGCGAGCCAAGGTGAAGGATTAGGAAATCAGTTTTTAGGACATATTAAACAAACTGATGCTATTGTTCATGTTGTTCGTTGCTTTGATGATCCAAATATTATTCACGTCTCAGGCAGCGTTGATCCATTACGCGACATGGATGTCATCAACACGGAGCTTATGCTCGCAGACTTCGATACAGCTGATAAGAAATTAAAGCGTATCGAAAAAATGGCCAAAACATCTTCTGATCCAAAAATAAAAATGGATTTAGATGTCACTCAAAGGATCCATCAAGCTTTAGCTCAAGGTAAACCTGCAAGATCAGTGACTTTAAATGAGTTAGAGGCCCCATATTCTCGCGATATGCATTTATTAACGAGCAAACCTGTGCTTTATGTGTGCAATGTTTCTGATACAGATTTTGCTGCTGGTGGTAATGAGTGGGTTCGTGCTGTTGAAAAACGCGCGGCAGAAGAAAACAATAAAACATTAATGATCTGCTCTGCTATGGAAGCTGAAATTGCCTTACTTCCTTTAGAAGAACGTGCAGAGTTTTTATCTTCAATGGGCGCCACAGAACCTGGTTTGAATCGTTTAATCCGCGAAGCTTATGCCTTACTGGGTTTATATACCTTTTTTACGGCGGGTGAAAAAGAAGTGCGCGCTTGGACAATCAAAGCTGGCTTCAAAGCCCCACAAGCTGCTGGCGTTATCCATACAGATTTTGAAAAAGGCTTTATTCGCGCTGAAGCTTATCACTGCGAAGATTTATTTACTTTAAAATCTGAAGCGGCTGTCAAAGAAGCCGGTAAATACCGTTCTGAAGGTAAAGAGTATCTCGTCAAAGACGGAGATGTTTTATTCTTCAAATTTAACGTTTAATTTTTAATTTTAAGAGCCTATTTTCACAATCTCTGAAAACAGGCTCTGATGTTTGTTAGATCTGCTTAATAAAATACACTAAATTTTACTTCTAAAAGGCTCCCACTCTTCTTTTAAAGATGGCGACTCTTCCGCTTTGACTGGAAGCGGATTTAACAAATACATGTATTTGTCAGACTCAAGAACTTTGTTATACAAGCGGTCGTAAATGGCTCTGTAAGTAATAACACGTTTTACATATGTTCTGGTTTCATTAAAGGGAATGTGCTCAATGAATTTATCAAAATCCATATCTTGACCAAAATTTTTGATCCAGGCCTTAACGCGATGAGGACCACCATTATAAGCCGCAGCGATCAGCGGTTTTTGATTTTCAAACTCTACAGATAATTTTTTTAAATACGTAGCTCCATACTCTATGGATTTTTCAGGTGTAAATAAATCTTCAGTCTGAATACTCTCACTTAACATATCTGCCACTTTTTGTGCAGAATATGGCATAAACTGCATCAATCCGACAGCACCCACTGGAGATATCGCATCTGATTTATATTTAGTCTCAGCACGCATGATAGATAAAATCATATAAGGATCAATTTTACGTTTTTCACCGTATTTAAAAATAAAATTTTTGTAAGCCTCTGGATATAAAGAAGCCCACAACAATGGATCTGATTTATAACTTAAAATAACTTTTGACCCATTCCCATAACGGCTCATTAAAGATAAAGCTCTGTAGTAAAACTGTTGATCTAAATAAAACTGAGCCAAAACTTCCGCTTTTTTTCGTGTATTAGCTTTCCTCTCAATTTCATACAAATGCCAGCGGGCTAAATCAGATTCTTGCTCTACTATGAGAAATTTAGCAAAGTTCATTTGCTCCAACAATTCTTGAGTCGTGTTAACAGTTATTCCGGCCGTGTCAGTGTTTTCGATAACATCATTTTCAGAATTTATAACTTGTATTTCTCCTTCATCAGTATCAAAAAACTCTTTTTCATAAAAACTGTACGAAGCCATGATTTGACTGTGAGACAAAGTCTCCGATGCGACAGGATAAGGGCCTTTGTTCATCTTAGAGAGCATAGCAATACTTTTTAAAACATCATTTGATTGAAATTCTTTTTTCAACTTCTCGTAACGTAACCACGCAACTAAATTGTAATACGAAAATGATTTTTGCTCTAATACAGGGCTTGCAAGTCGTCTTAAACTTGATATTGCAGATCCATCATCTCCTAATTTCATACGAGTGTCTGCTACCCAATAAGCAAGCCTTGCTTCATCGATTGCATAAGGAGCTGTTTCATCAAAAGCCTCTAAAGCTTTTGAATACTGACCATCTAAATAAAGAGTCCAAGCCCTTAACCATGCAATCTGATCTAAATCGCGGTTATATTTGAACTTACGTTTCTTTTTCGCATGCATCAAAGGATGTGATTTATAGAGATCATTGAACACCGCATATGCTTGTTTGTATTTTTTAGTTTGGTAAAATAAGAAGCCTTGTTGAAACTTTAAGTTTTTATACTCTTTACCTTTAGTTTCATTTAATATTTTTTTAATAATTCTTTCCGCTTTATCCAATTCTCCTGCTCTCTGAGAAATGAAAAAGTAATTATCATTATAATCCGTTTTCATGATCTGATCTTCATACTTTGCTAAATTTTGAAAACCTGATACCGGATCACCCGAATGAGAATTGAAAATAGCGAGTAAATATGCCTTTTCCCAATCTGCTAGCTTAGCATCTTTTGAAAAAAGCTCTATTTCACGTAAAGCTTGATAATCTTTAGCTGCAAATAACAGCCTACGAAGGCGTGCTAAAAAATCTGAAAACTTAACTTCGCACTTTGCAGTAGCCTGCATAAGTTCTGGGTATTCGATACGTGTCTCTGATATCCAACGATCTCTTTCAGTTGCACAAATTTCATCGAAAAATTTATTCTTTTGTAACCACTTTAAATACTCTGATTCAAAAATTTCACCTTCTGATGTTCCTCGCATTTGTCGTATCAACAGTCTTGACTCTTGCATAATGAAGTCCACAGGTTTTTCAAATTTTAAGTGTGCAGTTTCTGATTTTATCAAGAAAGCAATCAAGTCTAATCGCAGTCGGATAAATTTCTTATCTTTTTTAAGACTACCGTAAAGCTTATGAATATCATTATAATTTTTAGCCCATATAGCTGTAAAAAAATCCTTATATATTTTAAATACATCTTGGGTGGGATTCCATTTAGAGATTTTCTGTAAAGCGCGTGTTACATCTGGAGAACTTTTTTTAATTGCATCAAAAGCGGCTTCTAAATTTTCATTTTTTTCTAAAAATTGTTGATAAGATTTATCCGACTCTATATTCTTTTTTTGATCTGACGTTAATTCAACGTGTGAAAAATCGGTTTTTATCGTAGACACGGCGGTGTCATCATCACTTACAAGATTTTCCGTAGGTTTACGCGTGACACCATATGATGATTCAATATTCACCAAAAAAGAAAAAATAATAGCATACCTTAAAAAACCGAAGTAATTCATCATGTTGTACAGATCCCTTTTGCAGCGTTTTTCTTAATATGCTAACCTCATTTTGTGACTAAAGCGAAGAATAAAACGATATATGTTTATCCAGAGTGCAGTGCCCAAAGACCAAAGGATTAAGATAAGTGTTCTGATCGTATCGTTTAAAATTCTTATGTTGAGAAAACTTTTATAATTGCACAACCAAGATATAGAAATTAGTCTCCATCAATCTTATGGCGAGTACAAATTTTACGGTTATCGTCTGCGAACTTGACTAAAGGCTAGGAAAAAGAAAGTGAAGAGATGTGTGACAACGAATCAAAGCAATCTTCTACCTTTTGAAGGAGAAGTTTTTTATTTTTCAAATTTTTTTTCAAAAAAACAAAGTGATGATTATTTTGAAAAACTTCAAATCGAAACTCAATGGAAACAAGAGCCCATTGTTCTCTTTGGTAAAAAAATCATGCAACCCCGCTTAACATCTTGGTATGGTGATAAAAATCAAATTTATGGTTATTCAGGTATAAAAATGACTCCAAATTTGTGGACTCCCACTCTTTTGGAAATCAAAAAAGAGGTGGAGACTCTTTCGAGCTCTTCATTTAATAGTGCTCTCCTAAATCAATATAGAAATGGGCAAGATAGCATGGGCTGGCATCGAGATAACGAAAAAGAACTTGGTCCTGAGCCTATTATAGCCTCCGTAAGTTTTGGTGAAACCAGAAATTTTTTCTTTCGCCATTATAAAACAAAAGACGTAAAAATATGCGTTACCCTATCGCACGGAGATGTTCTTTTAATGCGCGGTACAACACAAAAGTACTGGCAACATGCGGTCTTTAAATCATCGAACACTCTCAAACCTCGCATTAACATCACTTTTCGTCATATTCTTGAGGGGTTATAAAAAGGCCTTAAAATGTCCTTTTTTGCTCCAATGTCTATTCGCTTTACATCTCATTATGAAACGTGAGTGAAAACACCTGTTTATCACAAATTAAATCGAGTTCAGACACAAAATAGCGTAAAGCGAAGAGACTTTTTTTGGTCTACTTCTTGTATGAATTCCTTTAAGAGGAATTCAGAACTGATTTAAAACCTATGTGCGAGGACAAAAGTATATGTTAAACACCAAAAACTTCATCAATAAGATTATCGCTTTAACTGTTATCATAGCCGTAACATCGCAGAATATGTTTGCACAAGTCAGCTCTACTTCAAAAGCTAAAATTAACTCTGCACAAGCTCAAAAGTTACAACAAAAGAAAAAACTGCTTTATCAAAAACAAAAAAAATCTGAAAATTCAGAACAAATGGTCACGCAACCAATTCAGCAACAAAACCAAAAACACAATCTAAATAGCTCCTCGAAAAATTTAGGTACATCTGCAGGCAAAGCTCCTTTAAAACGCTCAAATCCTATTGCAGCTTCTCCTACTACAGAAGGGAAGCCAAAAGCTGCCGATATCACTGTTCCTAAATTTGGAATGGGTATTTCGTTATCCTACGAGCAAAGTGCTGAAGCTCAAGATGATGGTACTAGAGCTCGTGGAATGGGCTTAGAGTTAGCTCCTAGTTTAGGATGGTATAATTTCAAATTGTTAGGTATTTTTTCTTATGCTTATGACTTAAACGATCCACAGAATAATAATGGTTATAACGATGGACTTATCTCTTTAAGTTATAAAGGTTGGGATATTGGTTATTTTACCTTCTCACCTGCTACATCTGTAGAGCTCCCTTTATCAAAATCATCGCGCGAAATCAAAGAGATCAAGTATATCAATAATGTTTCAGGAAGAATTTCCTTAAACTCTGCTAAGCTTGAAGTTCCTAACTTCAGTCTTTCTTACACGCTTACTTATGGTCGATATGAAAATAAATACACAACACAAACAAGTGGTGATCCTGCTAACGACTACAAAATCGTTCAAACTGTTGATACAGGTTACAATCTAGATCCTGTAGCCTTCAATTTGCGTTTACGCTTTATAAACAATTACTCTTATGAAAATGTCACTCGGACATCTTTTCTTCATGTTGAGAGCATTTCGTACACTGTTAACGACCATTTAGGATTCTCACTTTATCACTACAACGCAGCCCCACTCCTCGCACCAACAACTTATGAGAATAACTTGAAATTGTATGATAAAAAAAGCTCTACAGTTGGACTTTCTATAGATTTATCAATTTAATAAAAGGATATAAAATATGAAAACAAATTCTGTTAAAATTTTACTCCCACTTCTGATAGCTGTTGCGATATCTGCCTGCCAAAAACCTGCAGAAAGAACTGCTGTGGTCGATAAAAAAATTGCTGACAAAATCATTCCAATATCAGATCTTCAAGATGTCACCTCTGCGGATTATCACAATAAAGCTCAAGAGTCTCGTGGCTTTTTAACTGAAGCTATTGAAAAAATCTCTGATGAAGCTAAAAAGGCAGAACTTAAAAACTTACTTCAAGCAGATCAACTTACATTTTTAGTTGCTAATGTGGGTGATAGCAAAAAGCTTTTAATCTTAAAAATTTTAAATGCTGATGAAGCCGCACAATTAGAGCAAATAAAATCTAATGTTGATAATTTTTTAGAAACTAATGCAGCCAACAAAATAGATACTGTATATGCCATTGAGGATCTTACGAACCTTAAAAACAACCAGGCTTTAGAAAAAAGAAGAGAGAACTCTATTTCTCCTTTTAGATTCAAAGTGGTTGCAGAGTTAAAAATTAAAGTTGGCATTTTAGAAAATGCCCTTACCGATTACAATGAAAAGAAAAGCGTTCTCACCCTAACTGAAACTGATTTATCACAAGCTAAGTACATCTTGGTAGAAAATGAGATTAAGTCTAAAGAGGCAAAGTAGAGGTTTACATTTTTTTAAAATGATTTAAAACTAAAAGAGAGCTTTTTACATCTAAGTAAAAAGCTCTCTTTATTTAAGACAACAATTTATATCTTTATTTTAAAGTCGATGCTTGCGGTGATGATCTGAGAGAGCATTATAAGCTTGTTCGTAAAATGCTAGAGACCCCACATCTGCATTTCGAATAAGCTTTTGGTAGATTTCTGTTATTAAATGCATCGATGCACCTTGCGGTGCTCCTAAAACATCATGAGCTTCCCAATCATGTCCGTTGTACACAAAAAGCACACTTAAGTTACGCTCTTTTTTAACATTCATATTGGTCATATCTTTTGCTGTTGCTAACGCGTAGTCTGTGTTTATATTCGTTTTCAAAGGCTTAGTCGCTTCGGGCTCGAGCCAATTCTGACTTTTAAGTGAATCCTCTGATTCACTTGCTCTCAAATTAAGCTTAGTTGGTTGTTTAGGTTTACTTCTTCCGAGGACGAAGTAAAGTACGAGAAGAATTCCAAAACCTAAATTTAAATATAAAAGCAGTTGGCTATTAATCACTTTATTATTATTAATGGTGTTTACGTTCTTGTAAAGAGGAGCACTCTGATTATGACTCAAAATCCATTTGATAAACAAACATCTATCCCTGGTGTTAAAAAAATTATAGCCATAGCCTCAGGTAAAGGTGGCGTTGGCAAAAGCACTGTGGCGACTAATTTGGCCCTTGCCTTGCGCGATTATGGAAGCGTGGGCTTACTTGATGCTGATATTTACGGCCCCTCTATACCGCGAATGATGGGGGCTTTAAATCAAAAGCCCAGCGTTTCAAATGGAAACAATATTGATCCAGTTATACGTTACGGTATCAAAATGATGAGTATTGGTTTTCTTGTTGAAGAATCAGCAGCTATAGTTTGGCGTGGCCCCATGCTGTTCAAAGCTATGGACCAACTGCTACGAGACGTGAACTGGGGTGATCTAGATTATCTTGTTATCGATCTTCCTCCTGGTACAGGCGATGTCCAACTTTCATTAGCTCAAAAAGTACCTGTAAATACAGCTGTTGTAGTTTCGACACCCCAAAATATATCTTTGATCGACGCCAAAAAAGCTATTGATATGTTTGAACGCACACAAATCCCAATTGCAGGTATGGTAGAGAACATGTCGTACATGCTAAACCCTTTAAATAATGAAAGAATTCAGCTTTACCCTAAAGGAGAGATTGACTCTTACTTAGATTCTAAAAGATTAAAAAAGTTAGTTGAAATTCCATTCAATCCACACGTTTCGCTTGGTTCAGAGGCAGGAATTCCGATTGTTGAGAGCTATGGTGACTCTATCGAAGCACAAGCTTTCAAAAATCTTGCTAAACAAATTGCTTAAATTCCTACTTTTAGATATGAAACCTCAATAAACAAAAAGGATCGAAAAACATGAAAAAATATGTCTTATTTATCGCATCTGTTTTAACAATTGCCCAAGCCGTATTTGCTGAATGCACAGTACCTGTCTGTGATATATCAGCTACGATTGAACAATTAAAATCTCAATCACCAGATGAAAGATCAGCCTTTTTAACAAGCTTATATCAGCAATATAGTTCTTCAACTGACGCAGCTTCATTACGCAATCTTAGGGCTTTTGGTTTACAAGCTTACAATCAAGCTTTAGCTCTCAAAGATCCTGCTAACAATATCTTATGGGCTACATATGTAAGACAAATTGGTTTAAATGGTGTATTAGTTCATGCTGATTTTTATAAAGATGAAGCCACTTCTGCATTTTTAGAAACATCGCAAATTCCAGAGTTAGTTCGTGATCGCCAACAACAAGTGCGATTTGGTGCTTTTTACCGTTGGAAAATGGAAGCTCCTGTTTTAATGGATATCAAATTAATTTACGATATTTATGAGTTTTTAAATAACTCTGTTGAATTAAGTAAATCATTAAAAGATGACGATTATGTTATTCGCGAAGGCTTAACTGCTTTAGATTTATTAAGTAAACGTATTTCTTATTTATATCCTATTTATGAAGGTGTTTTTTCTGTAAAAGCTCACTGTTTACCGAAAGTTCAAAATTGTACGGCCGCTGATTTAAGAACAGATCGCTTAGTTGTTATGAATAGTTTAACTGACTTAGGTGTTTATACATCTTTGCCTGTTTTCAAAAATACAAACTTTGCATCATCAATTGGTTATGAGCGTGGTCGTCCTGCTGATGATATCAATTTTATATTTGCAAAATCTAAAGTTGAAAAAAATGGTACATACCTTAAATCTCAATCTGAAATTTTAAACTCAGGAGCTAGACCATCTGAAATTGCATTGCAAATCACTTCAGCGACTCAATTCGTAAAAGCTTCTGTAACAACAACTCGCGAAACTGGCGCCTTACATTTAGAGGGTGATGTTGTATATAGCCCATTAAAGTTTTATGTCGATCAAGTTCCTGCATTAGACAATGAACCGACTATCGTTGGAACTTTCAAAGGTTATTTTGGCTGTGAACGTGTAACATTCATCGTTCGCCAAAGACTTGATAAAACTTTAATGGCGACAGCATTTGTAGGTCTTAAAGATGATATCAAAAAAATTGATTTCACAATGGGTGAATACGTTCCTCATCGTAAACTTTTCCACTTAACAGGTGTTGGACTCAATGAGTTCACTCCTTACAAATTAACTTTAGCTTTACGTTACAACGAAAAACAAAAATTACGTTGGATAGGTGGTTTCTTCTCTACAACTGGTTACTATCAAGAAGTTAAAGTGATCAGAACTGGCTCTGTACAAGAGCAAGTAGGACCAGATGTAAACGAAACAACTGCTCCTATGTTACACTTATAGGAATCCATCTCCATAAATTTCGATTCAAACTCAAGCCCAATCTAAATAGATTGGGCTTTTTTATTTAAACATATCTATGTCTCAAAAAAGTGTTGGTAAGCTCATATAAACTCTACCGATAGCCAAACCCAGCTTTTACTAGTCTGAATCACCCTAAATACAATATCTAAATAGGGACTAAACAACCTGAGCTCGCTCTAAATACTCGGGATATGTCATATCATAAGTTGTGAGCTTATTTTTATCGATTTCAAATACGCGCGTTGTAATTTCTCGTAAAAAATATCTATCATGCGATACCATCATCACAGTTCCTGGAAAATCTTTGATCGCTTTAAGTAAAACTTCTCGCGATTTGATATCTAAGTGATTTGTTGGCTCATCAAGCACTAAAAAATTTACGGGATGCGATAAAATACAAGCTAGTATCACACGCGATTTTTCACCACCCGACAAAACCGAAATCTTTTTCTCGACTTCTTCTCCTGAAAATAAAAAAGCCCCTAGCAATGATTTTATAGATCCCAAAGAAGCATTCGGAACACGTGATTCAACTTCTTGGAGAATCGTTTTGTTTGGATCAAGTAAATCTAAAGAGTTTTGCGAAAAATACCCTAACTGTATACTTGGCCCTACATTACATACACCAGATGTTGCATCAGTTTGTTTAGTGATGATTTTAAGTAAAGTTGATTTCCCAGCCCCGTTCACTCCGACCACAGCAACTCGATCCATACGTTTAACTAATGCAGTAGCATTTGCGAAAACTTGTTTTTGACGGCCATCTTTAAGCTCATATGATTTAGATAATCCTTCAAACTTAACCACTTCGTCTCCACCACGTGGAGGCGTTGGCCAAACAAAATCCATCACTCTATCTTCTGGCGGAATTTCAATACGATCAATTTTTTCTAATTTTTTAACACGTGATTGCACTTGTGCCGCATGAGAAGCACGAGCTGCGAAGCGCGCAATAAACTCTTCTTCTTTTGCTAACATATCTTCTTGGCGTTTAGCCGCTGCAATTAATTGCTCTTTACGAATTTCTCTCTCTTTTTCATAAAAATCATAATTTCCACCATATGTAGTAATTTGTTTATTTGCGATTTCAATTGTTTTAGTTACTAATCGATTCATAAAATCACGATCATGCGATGTCATTAAAACTGAACCTTTAAAGTTTTTAAGCCACTCCTCTAACCAAACAATAGATTCAACATCTAAATGATTTGTAGGCTCATCCATCAATAAAACTTCCGGTTGTAATAATAAAATTTTTGCAAGGCTTACGCGCATTTTCCAGCCGCCAGAGTAAGATCCTACATCCATTTGCATATCTTCATTGGCAAAACCAAGGCCACCTAAAATTTCCGAAGCACGTGATTCAAGATCATAACCACCTACTGATTCAAATTCATTTTGAAGCTCTCCATATTTTTCTACGATTGTCATCATTTCGTCTTCACCTAAATTAGGATCAGATAATTTTTCTTCATACATTTTTATCTGCGATGTAAGTTTATCTAAGCCACCTGATGCTAATACTTCAGCTAAAACACTACGGCCTTTCATGTTTTCAATATTTTGAGAGAAATAACCAATACGCACCTTATCTGGCTTGCTGATGGTTCCTTGATCAGGAGACTCTTCTCCTACGATTAAACGAAAGATTGTCGTTTTACCTGCACCATTAGGTCCGACTAAACCAATTTTTTCACCAGGATTTATTTGGAATGATCCATTTGAATACAATATTTTTGAACCCTGTTGTTTTGTGACCGCATTAAAAGCTACCATGAAAAAATCCTTCGTTAATTTAAACGGTTTTGAAATAAAAAAATCTCAGACAAAAACAGTTTTTATATTTTTTTGAGATTAATAAAAAAAAATTGGAAATTCAAATACTGAACGAGTTATTCTTAATTCAAGCGGTAATAACTAACGTAAGCCTGATCAACGGTGAATAACCGAAGATGTTTTAGCTTTTTTTCGGCTTGGCCGAAGGTGCAAAAGCTTAATTTAAAAGCATTCTTTAAAGGTCTATCAGGACAGTTGTTAGTTTATAAGGAGGGACGTATATGAGACGAATTTTCAATCATAACGATAAATCACCAAAGTGAAGAAGAAACCCAATAAAATATTTTACAACTGAAAATGTGCTTATTATTTGAGTTAAACTTTAACTAAAATAGGAGGTCACTAGCGGTTTGATAGAATACGGTAATACCGTATCCTTCTTTTGCTCAAGGTAAACCATGGGAAACCATGGGACGCAAAGCTAAAGGGGCTGTTTAAATACTGCCAGCCAGCTGCCAAAGGATAAAAAGACCTGCGGTGAAGACTGCAATGGAAGGAAAAAATTTTACAACTTATTTCATGGATTGGTTTCATTCCCCTTAACTCTAGGCTTGTCAGGAAGGTAGGCTTAGAGTTTTTTTCTTTTTTCCACACTTGTATAAATTTAAGATTCAAATGGCATCTAGAGTTTTAAATAATTATCTAGGTATTGTTAATCGCGTGCCCGCTCTTAACTTTGTTTTTCTTTGCAAATTATTGGCTTTGCTCAGTTCGGTAACTGATAAACTGAACTTTTGCGCAATCTTCGCTAAGTTATCACCTTTTTTTACAACGTAAAAATTAGGTGAAGCCACCATTCTTTTTTTCTGGCTCTTATTTTTCCCACTATTTGTTGTTTTTGTTTTGGTAGGTCTGTCATTCAATGGCGTTCTATCTGGCACTAAAATTTTCTGACCAACTCTAATTCTCTTTTTTCGTGAAAAATCATTGATCTCTCTTAGATAAGCAACTGACGTTCTAAATTTACGCGCAATTTTTGCTAAATTATCACCACTTCTGACTTTATAGATTTGAGTTTCATCTTGATCAGGTACAAAATCCACAATAGAAGCTATGCTGTCATTGGCCGCTAACATCGCCACTTCTGACGAACCAGGTGGAATTCTTAAACTTAATTTAGTTCCATCTAAAGGCGCAATTTCACCTTTGTATTTTGGATTTAAATCTTTAAAATCCTCGTAATTGATATTCATCTTTTCAGCCATAACTCTCAAGTTTACAGGCTGAGTTAACTCCAAATGATCAAATTCAATCGGCGTCATGTAATCAATACCTTCAAAACCATATTTATCAGGATTTTTTGCAATTAACTTTGCTGCAATATACTTCGGAACGTAATTATCTGTTTCACGAGGGAGAGCTTTTTTATTTTCCGATAACTCCCAAAAATCTCTTGTTTTATATTTCTTCACAGCTCGTAAAACACGCCCTTCACCTACATTGTAAGCTGCCATCGAAAGATACCAAGAATTAAAAATTCCATACAAATCTTTAAAGTAATCTGCCGCAGCTTGTGTGGCTAAAACGGGATCTCGACGATCATCAATCATGCGATTAATTTGCAATTTATAACGTTTTCCTGTCCCGCGAATGAACTGCCAATACCCCACAGCCGATGCATGAGAATAAGCTCTTGAACTAAACCCAGACTCAATCAAGGCAATGTAAAATAAATCCTCAGGCAATTTGTTATCACGTAAAACTTTTTTCATTAAAGCTTCATAACGAGTTGAACGTGCTAAGTACCGCTCCATATGAGGACGACCACGACCTTGAAAGTACCTAATCCACATTTCAACTTTTTCATTTACTTCTACGGGAATTGTAACAAGCTCTTCTTGGCTTTCTTCTTTTTTAGCCTCTTCAACCCTGAACTGCTCTAAATCACCATTTTTATCATACTCAGGAGTTGGGGAATCTGCTTTATTCTTTAAACTTGTGCTGGCACAGCCAAATACATTTATTAAAATAAGAGGTACGATAATGGCTTTTAAAATTGTGCTTGAAAATAACTTAGACTTTAGTCTCATCAAAAAAAATCCTCTTTAAAATTTAAGGCTACAGGCGATAGGTCTTCATTTCAAGACCAAATCACCTTTTTTCACTCTTAAATGACTTTTTTTTGTGAGATCTGTTTTATGATATTTCAGCAACAATTTTATTAGCTGTCACTTTCAGATCACTTGCCATACTATCTAAAGAGTTACGACTAAGGGCTAGTTCCTTTAATGAGTCTGGCGCGAATCCCAACGTTTGAAAATACTCGAACAAATCACTCAGCTTATCAGCATATGCACTTCGATAAGCCTCAGGCATTTTATAAACTAAAGAACTCCAATCTTGAGTAGATGTATTTTCTTGCGCTAAATGGGCTGCTATCAAATAAAGTAAATTAACGGCCTCCGCACCTACAAGCTTATAATCGTTATTTTTTTTGTGTTTTTCGATCGTTTTTAATTTTGCAATTACTTTATGTTTTAACTCTGGAATTTGATTTAAATTCACCATATCTAAACCAAATTTAATGACAAAGCCTATAAAAACTAAAAACGATAAAGTTACAAAAAACAATAAGCGGTATTTCGTCCACGAAAACCATGAGGATGATATATCAGCTACAGGCAAAAATATTTGTGCAGTATCTTTGTTCTCTAAAGAATTAGAATTATTTGCTGCATTAATACTATTAACATTTCCTTTTACCGCTTCTGTAATTTTTAAATTGAATTCTTCAGTTGATTTTGTAATGTACTGTTTAAGTACAGGATCAAAATACGAAAACTTAATTTCCGGTATTTTTACATCTCCTTGATTACGAGGGACCACGAGAATTTCAAACTCTTTAAAGCTTTGACCATCTTTAAAAAATTTAGCCTCGCTTTTTGTATCATAAACTTCCAAACCTTGCGGCCACTCTATCTCAGGAAGCTCAATAAGCTTGGCATTTCCTTGTCCTTCAAACCTAACACGCACAGAGAAAGGCTGTCCTGCTGGAAACTGAGATCCATCAACTTGCGTTTGTATTTGAAATTGTCCTACTGCACCTGAAAAAGATTTTGGTTTGTTTTCTGACGGCAGTGGCAACACCGTTACAGGAAATCTTTTTGAGGCTTTCGTGTATTCATGTAAATCACCCCACCCGAACTGAGTAGGCAATCTCACCTTAGCTTTTATTTTAAACTCATCGATAACAGAAACACCTGGTTTAATCGGAAATAATGCATGACTCGCCAATAAAGCTTTTCTGTATAAAACTCCATTTACAATTTCTTCTTGGAATTGCAGAGAAGGAACTTCTTCAATAATTTCTTTCCAAAAACCTTTTAAGTCGGGGAACTT
>JBKBTW010000047.1:0-14834 GCA_046291245.1 Pseudobdellovibrio sp.
CGTGTCACGTGTTTACAGACATGGCCGAGTCGTTAAATCTTTTGAAGTTGCATATGATAAGTTAAAACAACCTTTAAATGAAAAATCTATGAACAACTATGCCCAGCAGATGCATCAGAAAGTCATAGACTGGGTACATGATGACCACGACTATATTTGAATTAAATCATATTTATAAAACCTATCACAATGACAGACATGCGCTTAAAAATATAAATTGCTCTATTAGTGAAGGAGAATTCATTTTTTTAACCGGACCTTCTGGAGCTGGCAAATCGACTCTTTTTAAAATTCTTTCAGCACAAGAATCCATTACAAGTGGCACATTGAATGTATTTGGCCACGATTTTAGCTCTTACACTTATAGAAATATCCATGAGTACCGAAGAAAAGTAGGCATGATATTTCAGGATTTTAAGCTTATTCCAGATATAACCAACTATCAGAACCTAGAAATACCTTTAAAAGTTCTTGGTTCTTCTCGTAAAGAAATAAATAAACAGATTTCTGAAGTTGCTGATTTAGTCGGTATTGATCCACTTTTACTTCAAGAATACCCTGATACCTTATCTGGTGGACAACAGCAAAAAATAGCCGTTGCACGCGCGATCATTCATAAACCTAAAGTTATATTAGCGGATGAACCTACGGGAAATCTTGATAAGGATTCTAGTTTGAATATTTTAAGCATTCTTCATGAGCTTATAAAATGGAAGAGCAGCGTTATTTTCGCAACTCATGATCTGTCCCTGATGAGCACTCTAAACGCTAGAATTATAAAACTTAAAAACGGTGAAAAAATAGAGGAAGTTTTTATATGAAGTTTACGGTTCATATTATTATATCTATTTTTTTTGCTTTGCTTATAACCATTGTCAGCATTTGGAACAATATAGGTCTTTTAACAGGCAATCAAAATGAAGATGTAAGCACGACTGTGTATTTTAAAGTTTCTTCCTCAGAAGAAGATGTAAAATCGTTTATCGATCAGATCAAAAAAAATTACAAAACAGAAAAAATAGATTTTGTTTCAAAAGACACCGCATTAGAAGACTTTAAAAAAACTTTCGGCGACTTTTCTAAAAATATCTCTTCATTAGATAACATCAACGATCTCATTCCGTACTCGGTAGAAATTGTTTTTTTTGATACATATGAAAAAAACAATTTTTTACAAAAAATCAACTCGTATGAAGAAGTGGATGAGGTTATCGCACACGATAAGATTTTTTTTAAATACAAAACTTTGCAAAAAAGTTTGAATTTATTTTTATTTATTTTCTTTGGCACGGCTTTTGTGATTTGCTCAGTTTTAACTGCATTGCTTGTGAAAAACATCATTAATAAAGACCAGAGAACCATTGAGATTTTTTCTCTCTTCGGAAAAAGCTACGCAGAAGTTATTCGTGCGTATTTCATCAAGTTTTCACGCTACCTAATTTACACCATCAGCCTTGCTTTTTGCTTAACTTATTTATTTTATTTTTTATTCAAATTAAAACTTGGTGCTGTCGATGATTTTAGTTTTCTTGCAGAACGGGTGCATTTTCTGAGTTTTAAACAAGCTGTTTTTCTTTGCATTGGTTTTGTACTTTCTTATTTCATCGGTCTGTACGGTGTATTGAGAGTTTCCATTAGAAGGACGTTCAACAGATAATGTTAAAGTTTTTATTTTATTTAACAGGCTTATTTTTTTATTTATCGGTGCAAGCCAGCGATGAAGTTAATCTATTAAAAATAGAAGAAAATATCACGCAGACATATTCAGAAATATCCAAAAACAACAGTGAGATTTTTTCCCTTAAAGAAAAAATTGACCTCTTATCTGAAAACATCAAAGAGAAAAAACTTTATATAGCTAAAAGGCTATTGGCCCAAAAACACCTCAAAAACCAAAACTGGCTTTTGCTGTTAGATTCTAAAAACAAGAGCAGCTTTGATCGTAATTTAAAAATTTTTAAAAATATCAACCAAGCTGATTTATTAGCTTTAAGCGAACACACAAAATTATTAAAAATTTTAAGTGCCCAGCAAAAAGAGCTGAATAAAAAAAATGAAGAGCTTTCTGTACTATTATCAACGTTAACAAAACAAGAAGAAGAGCTGAAAGCCGCCGAAGAAACACAGCTGGAAATTTTAAAAAAAACTAAACAACTTGATCATTTACTGACTTTAAAAGGACAGCTCAGTTTACCTATAGTTTCAGATGTTATCAATAAATTTGGGGATTTTCATGACCAAAACAACCAGTATGTTTTGTTAGTCAAAGGACTGGTTATGAGTGGCCACATGAAACAAGTGGTTTCTGCTTTCGGTCCAGGTAAGGTCATTTTTCGTGACGTTATTCCTTATTGGGGTGAGTCTATTATTATAGCTCATAAAGGTGATTATTACTCGGTGTATTCAGCTTTAAGTAATGTGCGGGTTAAAAAAGATGACTTTGTTAAAACCAAACAAATCATTGCCGAAACAAACGGTAAAGATTTTTATTTTGAGTTAAGGCACAAAAATATCCCCCTTAACCCTATAAATTGGATAAGGAAAGAAAATGAAAAATAAAAAAAATATTCTTATTGTTGTTACAACTTTAATTGTCTTGGCATCAGTGAAACCTATTTTATCATTTGCAGATGAAAGATATTCTGAGTTACAAAATTTTTCTAAAATCCTTAATCTCGTCCAACAATATTATGTCGATCCAGTGGACACTAAAAAACTGATCTCTGGTGCCATAAAAGGCATGCTTCGAGAGCTAGATCCGCATACGAACTACATGTCTGCAGATATTTTTAAAGATTTTGAGTCTGAAACAGCAGGTGAATTCGGTGGCTTAGGAATTGAAATTTCCATTCAAAATGGAATCCTTACAATTATTTCTCCGATTGAAGATACGCCAGCTTGGAAAGCTGGTATTAAGCCAGGAGATAAAGTGATCGCTATCAACAACCAATCCACTAAAGGTTTTACACTGGTTGAAGCTTCAGCGTTGCTTAAAGGCAAAAAAGGTGAAGCCGTTATTTTATCTGTCGTGCGTGATAACTCTGATAAACCTCTTGATATTACGGTTGTCAGAGGACAAGTCAAAATTAAATCTGTAAAGGCCACAATTTTAGATGATGGTTATTTGTATGTCAAAATAACTAGTTTCATTGAAACAACTCATAAAGAATTAGAAAAAGCTTTAGCGGATTATAAATCTAAAACCAAAGGCAACATGGAAGGTGTCTTAATTGATTTACGTAAAAATCCAGGTGGCCTCTTAGACCAAGCTATTAAGATCAGTGATTTATTTCTACAAGATGGCATTATTGTGAGCACCGTAGCTCGCGATCCAAAAAATAAAGAGATTACTTATGCCAGCAAAAAAGCACCTTATCCTACAGTTCCGCTTGTTGTCTTAATCAATGAGTACTCTGCAAGTGCCAGCGAAATCGTGTCTGGGGCCCTTCAAGATAATAAACGCGCTATTATCGTGGGAGAGAGAAGTTTTGGTAAAGGTTCTGTTCAATCAGTGATAAAACTAGGGGATGGAAGTGGCTTAAAGCTTACTGTAGCACGCTACTACACACCTAATGGAGTATCTATACAAGCCGAAGGCATTAAGCCTGATATTGAAATTGAAGAGGTAAATACCGAAGTTTTCGCCAAAGCCTTGAATGATAAAAAAGCTCTTCGCGAAAAAGACATCTCAGGCCATTTGTTAGGTGATAAAGAAAAGAAAAAATCAAAAGATGGAAAACATCAGCTCGATACAAGCGCTACAGCTTGGTGGAAAGACATTGGAAGTAAAAAAGAGTCTGAGCTTAATGAAAAAGAAAAACTATTTAAAAATGATTACCAAGCTTATCAAGCGTATTCATATTTAAAAGCGATTAAAGCTCTAAATTCCCTAAAAAAGTAATCACCTCTACATAGTATTTTGTTTTATATTACTCATAAAAAAAGCCAGAGTTTTGATACTCTGGCTTTTGACTATATAAAATAATTTATTATATTTAAATTAATTTTGTTCTTCTTTTAATTCTTTAGCATCTACTTCTTTAACCTTTGCTTTAGAAGTTAAAAGCTTAATCACTTTTTCTTCAGTGATCATGTAAGCTAAACGGCTCGCTTGTTCTGGCTTTCCGTACCACTCACGAATTCTAGCTTCTTCGATACCTGTCTGTTTTGCATATTCAGCGTACTTAGCATCTAAGTCTTCTGGCTTACAATTTAAATCGTGTTGAGTCGCAATAGCATCAACTAAAAAGCTTGATTGAATCATTTCAGAAGCTGTTTTTGCAAAATCAGCATCCCATTTTTCAACATAAGCTTCAAAATCAGCTTCTTGCATACCTTGATCAGACATACGTTTTTTAAAATCTTCAATTAGAGAAGCCTTTTGCTCTTTTAATAAAGTTGCTGGAACATCTACTGGGTTAGCTGCTACTAACTTTTTGATAAGACGATTTTTGAAGGCATCTTCTATACGTTTTTTATCTGTTTGTTCGATGTCTTCACGTAACGTTTTTTGGAACTCTTCCATTGTTTGCTTAGTTCCGATTTGCGCAAGTAATTCATCATTTAACTCAGGCAATTCTTTTGTCTTAAGAGATTTTAAAGTTACTTTAAATTCTACAGGTTTACCTGCGATTTCTGCTGAATGGTATGGATCTGGAAATTTAAGGTTGATAGATTTAGATTCTCCAACTTTCATACCCACAACGCCTTCTTCAAAGCCTTCGATAAATTGCTTAGCACCTAATTCTAGATTGTAGTCTACACCTTTACCATTTTCTAGCGGTTTGCCTTCAACAAAACCTTCAAAGTCAATAACAGCAATATCTCCGTTTTGAGCTGCACGAGCTTCTGTAACATCAACTGTTTTTGCACGTGATGAACGGATATTGTTGATCACTTGCTCAAATTGGGCGTCATTAAAAGCATATTTTTCTTTTTCTACTTCTAAACCTTCCCATTTTTTTACTGTAACTTCAGGACGCACTTCGATAATTGCAGTAAACGAAAAATCTTTGTTCTCAGATGGATCTTCAAATTCAAACTCAGGATAACTGATTGGATCAATGTTATTATCTTTAATAGCTTGTGGATAATGTAATTGAATAAGATCTTGAGCTACATCACCTAAAACTCGAGTTTTATAGATTGATTTAATTGTACTCAACGGGGCTTTACCTTTACGAAAACCTTTGATCTGTACGTTACGTTGGATACTTTGATATACTTTTTCAAAAGTGTTTGCTACAATCGTTTGTGGGACTTCAACATTGATTTTTCTTTGCAAACCTTGTGTTACTTGAACTTGTGCTTTCACAGGGGCTCCTTTTTCGCGATTTTACTTTGTCAAAAAGCGAAATTAGAGTAGGTTGTAAGCAAAAGCAACTCGTATTTTAAGGATCTAGTTTTGAGTGTAACTTTAGACCAGAAAATTCATTTTGTGACAGGTAAAGGCGGCGTAGGTAAGTCGTTTTTTGCTGCTTCTTTAGCAAATTTTTTAACTCAAAAAGAAAAGCCTGTTTTGTTAGCAGAAATTAATGAAAAAAGTTTTTACCAAGATTACTTCCACATTGAAAAAAACATAGGGTTTAAACCCATATCTTTTAACAATATGGATCTGTCGTTATGGACAGGTGAAGACTGTCTACGAGAATATGCTCAGTACCTGCTTAAAATTGAATCTTTAAGTAAGCTATTCTTTGATAATCCTGTATCTAAAGCTTTGGTTGATGTTGCTCCAGGTCTAAAAGAACTTGCTATTCTTGGCAAAGCGACTTCACTTCCTCGAAAACATGGTCCTCCACTTTCTTATAAGCATATGGTTTTCGACTCTCCTTCAACGGGGCATTTTTTATCCATGTTTCGCGCACCCCATGCTTTAGCAGAGACTATTAAATTTGGTCCTATGGGTGAACAATCCCGATCTATTGATAAATGGCTTCATGACTCAAAATACTGCCATATTCATATTGTCAGTTTACCAGAAGAACTTCCCGCTACAGAAACTGTAGAACTTTTTAGAGCAATCAAAAAAGAATTTGGGTTAGAATCAAAAGTTTATTTAAATAAATATTTTGATCTAAATTTGGAACAGTTAAAAAATGAACCTCTTGAAGTTGGTACACACTTTGTCAACATCGTGGAGCAGCAAACTACAGCTCAAAAAATCTTGAGTGACGCTGGCATAAAGTACACCCTTATTCCTCTCATCACTGAAGCTGACACTCAGAAGCTTATAATAAAAGCTGCCGGATATCTTAAAGGCGCTGTATGATTAAAATGAGAAAAGATACAAAAACACTTATTTGCATTGGAACAGGCGGCGTCGGCAAAACCACAATAGCAGCTGCATTGGCTGTAGGAAAAGCCCGCGAAGGATTAAAAGTTCTAGTTCTTACGATTGATCCTTCTCAAAGGTTAGCGCAAACTTTAAGAATCTCAACAGATGGAGATGTTCATAAAGTTGATAATAATCTTTTCGCAGCAACCATAAATCACACGAAAAGTTTCTCTCATTTTATCAAGAAAGCAGCCCAAAAAGATCATGTAAAACCTCAAGAGATAGATACGATTTTGAATAATAAACTTTATCAACAGCTATCTACACAGTTAAGTGGCTCTCAAGATTTCACATCACTTTTCACGCTGAATGAATTTGTCAAATCAGGAGAGTATGATTTAGTGATTTTAGACACTCCACCAGCTCAACACACTTGGGGCTTTTTGCATGCTCCTGAAAAAATAGCTCAACTTTTTAATGAAGGAATTGCGCAATGGTTTCGCGATCCTGCAGATAAAAATACAGGTCTTTTAAAAAAGATTTTAAATATGGGAACTTCGCAAGTTTTAAAAGCTTTGGAGACTTTAACTGGCTCTGAGTTCATTAAGGAACTAGGTCAATTTTTTAGCGCTGTTCAGAAATGGCAAGCCCCTTTAGAAAAACAAGTTTGGGACTGCCATAAACTTTTAACCTCGTCATCAACAGAGTTTATTTTAGTTACCGCCCTTGATCCATCGCGAATCAATGAAGCCATCAAGTTAAGCCAAGCCATCAATCAACAAGGGTACAATTTGCGATCCATTATTATTAACAGGATTCCTGAATGGATTACTCACATAAAGGGCGTTCAATCACCTTTTATCAAAGATTATGGTTCATATCTCAACAAACTTATAACCCAAGTTACAGATATAAAGGCTCAGGTTGGAAATAATCTTCAGGTGTATAAATCAGCTGAAATCAGTCAAAACCAAAACCACATTGATGTCTTACAGGAGATCTACACGAACATTCATACTTTTTAATGTTTTAAGTGTAGACTCATATCTATAAAAACTCCTGTTTTAAATCAGCTCCTTTTCTGGGAGTCATTTAAATGAATCTCTATCTTATGATGACTATAAAAAGAGCATGACCGTGAGTTATCGGAGCTTTACAAAAATTAAAAAGTACACATCTTGTGACCTGTATCTTAGGATTAATAAAAACTGTGCCGTTAATCTTAAATGTAGAAGATTATCTGCAAAAAAATAGAACGTTGGTTATATGAACAATAATGCTCAAGCTCATATTCATGCACAAATTTGTAAAAACATAGATCATGTCTTTGCTTGGTTTAAATCAAAAACTTCTCAACTCGAATATCCTATTTACTCAAGCTATGATATTCGCGATGCAGGTTATAAAATAACTAATGTAGACGCAAATATCTATCCCGCTGGCTTTAATAATATTTGCCCAACAGATAAAGAAGAAGCTTCGGACATCTTTAAAAAATATATACAAATTCACTATGGTGAAAATATAAAAAAAATACTTCTTATAACGGAAGAGCACACTAATAATCTCCACTATCTTGAAAATGTTGCGACGATTCGAGATCTTCTGAGCGAAGCTGGATACACGGTGCAAGTGGCTTTTCCGCAAAACCTAGAAAATCCTTTAGAGTTAACCAGCACAACCGGAAAAAAAATCATTATTTACAGTGGTTATTCTAACTCTCCATCATTTAAAGATTTTTCTCCTGATTTAGTTATTAGTAATAATGATTTTTCACTAGCTCTAAATGATTGGGCAGAGCAGTTGACTTTACCCGTTAACCCTCCAAGAGAGCTTGGCTGGTATCAAAGAAAAAAATCACGCTATTTTGAAAACTATAACAATCTCGTTAATGAATTTTCGGAAGTTATCGGGATTGATCCATTTTTGATGCGTGTAGAAACGGAATTGTTCTCTGAATTCGATATTAACAGCGATGAAAGTCGTGATCTATTAGCTTCAAAAGTAGATCAGTTTCTTGAAAAGCTTAAGATTAGATACTTAAAAGAAGGAATCACTGAACCACCATTTTGCTTTGTAAAGAACAATGCAGGAACTTATGGCCTTGGTGTAATGAGTGTCACTTCAGGACAAGAAGTCAAAGAATGGACATATAAATCTCGTAAAAAAATGAAAGCCGCTAAAGGCGGAAGAGACATTGATGAAGTTATTATTCAAGAGGGGGTTCCTTCAATAGTCACAGCTGATGCCGCAACAGCTGAGCCTGTTATTTATATGATCGGCTGTGCACTTGCTGGAGGTTTTTTAAGAACTCACAACGAAAAATCATCTACAGAAAGTTTAAATTCACCAGGAGCCGTTTACAAAAAACTTTGCGTAACGGACTTACTCGATGATCGTCAAAAGTGCCCTAAAGAAAATGTTTATGGGTGGTCTGCTAAATTAGGTCTTCTCGCTATTGGTCTTGAGGCACAACAGATGAAAGTCCAATTTAAAAACTATAAAAAAGCAGGCTGTGGATCTATATGATACTGTTATCCTATATGGATAACAGTATCTTTAAATTAATTAAGCCCATTTTTGTATTATCTCTAGGTTTTTTATTTGGCTTTTTTGTTTTTCATCACTCATTTGAGCAGCAACTTCAGCAACGTGATCCTGCTGCTATCAATAAAAAAGTTTATCAAATAGAAACCTATTCTAAAGAGGAATTAAAAAATGAGTTATCTCAAAAACTAAAAATTAAAAGCTCTTCAACAGGTGATAAACTTTTAAAATTTACACATTTATCTGCTAATATTTGCAGGCAATATCAAAACTTATATTTCACTTTTAACGCTGAAGATGTTTCTACAAACGGGCACTCACCTGAATTAATCATTAAAGCCCCATGCCAAGCAGATGCTGATCCATCCGAAATTGCCACCATCTTAATACCCTTACAACAGCTACTCTCAACAAAGCCCAAAAATGGACAAATACATTTCGCAGATTCTGCTGTGACAGTCACTTTAAATCATACAGGCGAGGAGTGGCCTAAAATTTGGATTCTTGCAAGGATTAAGTTTCAAAGCTCTACAGAAAACGACTCAAAAGAAATCTCTTACAATTTTCCCGAAAGAACAATGGCTACGCATCCTATAGTTATGGAGTTTTAATATTATATAAAGTTAATATCTTGCGTATATAAACAAAAACTTTTCTTTAAAACATTAAACAGGTAAAATAAAAAGAGCGAATGATTCAACATTCGCTCTTTTTAAGTTTAGATTCTAGCTTTCAATATAAAATTAAAATTGTTTAGCAATTTCAACAAATGTACGCACCATAACGCCTGTGGCACCTTTTGGTGTACAGTAATTCAATCTATTACCGCAAGCCCATGCTGTTCCTGCGATATCAAAATGTGCCCACGGAATATTTTCATCTACAAATTGCTCTAAAAATGCTGCTGCTGTTGCAGAACCAGCACCATTACCAGACGAAATATTAGATAGATCTGCAAATGTGCCTTTCATATCTTTAGTGTGGTGTTCGTTGAATGGCATATTCCAAATTAACTCACCAGATTTCTCGCCAGCTGCTTCAATTTTATTTTTTAATGCTGCATTTTTAGTAAAATAACCTGAGTGAATATTTCCTAAAGCTACAACCATTGCCCCAGTCAATGTGGCTGCATCAATAATGGCTGCTGGTTTTTGCTCAGATGCCCAACATAAAGCATCCGACAAGATCAAGCGGCCTTCTGCATCCGTATTATTAACTTCAAATGTTTTACCATTGCGAGCTGTGTGAACATCACCTGGCTTAGTCGCACGGCTTCCGGGCATATTTTCCGTAGCTGGTACAAATGCTATAGCATTTATTTTAAGTTTTAATTGAGCAATGGCTAACATTGTACCGATAACTGCCGCGCCTCCGCCCATGTCGTATTTCATATCTTCCATTTTAGCGCCTGGTTTTAAACTGATACCTCCAGTATCAAAAGTTAAACCTTTACCAACAAATGCAATTGGCTTTTTAGATTTAGCTGCGCCATTATACTCCATAACAATAAAACGTGGCTCTTGAGCTGATCCTTGAGCAACACCTAATAACCCACCCATTTTTTCTTTTTCAATACGTTTTTTATCCCATGCTGTTACTTTTAAACCTGTTCCTTTAGCAGCTTTGATCGTTGTTTCCGCTAAAATAGTAGGAGTCATAAGATTGCCAGGCATATCACCCAACCTACGAGCAAAATTCGTACATGCAGCAAGCACAGTACCTTCATGAAAAGCATTGATAATAGATTTTTCTTTGGCGTTTTTTGAAACTAAGTGAACATCTACTGTTTTTGCATCTTTAGCAGATGATTTTAATTCATCAAAACTATATCCAGCTAAATTTAAACCCTCAACAAAAGCTTGTGTAAAAGACGGAAGTTCTTTTTTATCTTTTGATAAACCCTCTAAATGAACAAAAGCTTCATTAATTTTTAAATTCCCGATTTCCTTGCATAAAGCTGCGCCCGCTTGACGTACAGTTTCATGAGTTATTTTGTCTTCAATACCTAAACCAATAATAATCACATGGCGAAAATTATTTAGGTTTGCTTCTCTAAAAGAGATAGCTTCATTTGCTGCTCCTGTGATGAGTTTGTCATTTAAAGCCTCTTCAAAAACTTCATTCACGTCTAATTCACTGATAACTGCTGGTTTATCTTTTTGTTTGTTCATGTGTGAGAAAAAAACTACAGCTTGGCCTTTTAGTATTGAAAGATCCTTAGCGTGTAAATGTATTTGTAAATTTGCCATTTTTAGCTCCTTGACTGATTCAGCTATTTTGTCTCAATTTGATAATAGATTAAAGCAGTATTCTCAAGTCAGTTCATTTCGACTAGACTAGTCGAGTCTTTTTGTAGGCATATTATAAATAAAAATAAAGTGTGCTCATAAAAAGACCGAGATATTTACAGCAGAAATACTCGAATTCACATCATAAAGAAGAGGAGCCAGAAGTGCCATTACTACCATATGTTATAGAACAAACCAACAAAGGCGAAAGATCGTACGATATCTATTCTAGATTGCTTAAAGACCGCATCGTTATTCTCGGCTCTGCCGTTACAGACGAAGTTGCAAATGCAATTATCGCTCAGTTTTTATTTTTAGAGGTAGATAATCCAGAGAAAGATATCCAATTTTATATTAACTCACCAGGTGGGAGCGTATCTGCGGGTATGGCAATTTATGATATGATGCAGTTTGTGAAATGTGACGTTGCCACTTACTGTTTAGGAATGGCAGCCAGCATGGGTTCGTTGCTTTTAACAGCAGGAACTAAAGGCAAAAGATACTCAATGCCTAACTCTCGTATTATGATTCACCAACCTCTTTTAGCTGGCGGTGGATTATCAGGACAAGTTACAGATATTGAAATTCATGCAAAAGAGCTTATCAAAACCAAAGAGAAGCTCACACGAATTTACGAAAAACACACAGGCAAAGATTACCAAACTTTACATGCTGCTATGGAGCGTGATAATTTCATGGACCCAAGCTTAGCAAAAGATTTTGGATTAATTGATCATATTATTGAACCCCGTAAAGTCAGCAAAGGATAATACATATTATGAAAGATGCTCAACTTAGATGTTCATTCTGCGGCAAAGGCCAAAAAGAAGTTAAAAAACTTATTGCGGGTCCTAGCGTTTATATCTGTGACGAATGTATTGACCTTTGCATGGATATTATTGACGAAGAAAAAGAAAAAGAAGTCGCAGTTAAAGGTGCCTTTCGCGTACCAAAACCTGCTGAAATCAAAGCTTTTTTAGATGACTATGTCATAGGTCAATTATCGGCTAAAAAAACTATCGCAGTTGCGGTTCATAATCATTACAAGCGTATCAACGCCCTTCAAGGCAAAAAAGCTGCTGATGTTGAATTGCAAAAATCAAATATTTTACTTATCGGTCCTACTGGATCAGGTAAAACACTCATTGCTCAGACTATTGCTCGCGTACTCAATGTGCCATTTGCTATGGCGGATGCGACAACACTGACTGAAGCTGGTTATGTGGGTGAAGATGTTGAAAACATAGTTTTAAACTTATTACAAGCGGCCGATTACGATATCGAAAAAGCAAAACGTGGGATTATCTATGTGGATGAAATCGATAAAATTTCGCGTAAATCCGAAAACCCATCTATCACACGCGATGTGAGCGGTGAGGGAGTTCAACAAGCTTTACTAAAAATTTTAGAGGGAACTGTTGCTAATCTTCCTCCAAAAGGTGGCCGAAAACATCCTCAGCAAGAGTTTATTCAAGTCGATACAACAAACATTTTATTTATTTGCGGTGGAGCTTTCGTTGGTTTAGATAAAATCATCGAAAACAGAACTGTTAATAAATCTATGGGTATTGGTGGCCAAATTACTCATCATGCTGAAGGCAATACTGAAGAATTACTCTCTAAAGTAGAGCCGGATGATTTAGCTAAGTTTGGTCTTATCCCTGAATTCATTGGTCGTCTACCGAGCATTGCTACGTTAGCACCTCTCAAAGAAGATGCTCTTATGGATATTTTGGTAAGACCTAAAAACGCGATTACTAAACAATATCAAAAGCTTTTTTCTTTTGAAGGAGTTGATTTAAAATTTACTGATGAAGCCCTTAAAGCTATTGCTAGAGAAGCTTTAAAACGTAAAACTGGTGCGCGTGGATTACGCGGAGTTATTGAATCATCAATGCTCGATGTTATGTACGATGTTCCCGGAATGACGAATGTTAAAGAAGTGGTCATAGATGATAAGGTCATTACCGATGGACAGCAGCCTAAAATGGTTTACTACTCTGATGAAGAAATGAAAGCAAAAGCCGAAAAAGCTAAAAAATCAGAATCTGAATCAGCTTAGTAAAATTCAAATTTTGAATCTCATAAAAACCGCCTTTATTGGCGGTTTTTTTGTTGTAAAAAAGATTTTAAAATTGGACTTTTCTGAAAATTAATTTCCATTTTGTCCATCATTGGTGTGTTAGATGGCGCAATAAAACTATAATTCGGTTTATTTATGAATGGACTATATGGTGCTTTGTCTACATATAGTCCGACTTGCATAAGTGCATTTAAATCATAATTTTCTGAGTACTCTTTTAATGGATTTTCAGAAACATATTTAATAGCTTTGCCACCAACAGAAATTACTAATTTTTTTAGCTCTTGAGCAATGAGTCTTCGAGCAGCATTTTCATCTGCCGTAGATCCATTAACCGCAACATTATACATAAAAAATTTAGGACTTTTTCCATAAATCATGCCCGCTAAAGTTACATGAGTACCTATAGTGCCTGTCTTGGCTGCAACTTTTTGTTGTGTAGCTGGGTTTGTATAAGTACTTCCAGCCACCGTACTTCCTCTGTCAGCACCCATGACTGCTACAACATCTTCGAAGTTATATTTATAGTGCTCGACTGCAGCCTTTAAACCTCTTATTGATCTCACGACAACATTGCATGAAGCTTCGTTATACAACCTTCCTTGCCCTGTTAAATCGTGATTTTGTCCTGATCCATTCACAAAAGAAAACTCAGATGCTGGTAGTTTAAAAAATTCACTGTATGTGCGGCTCATTTTGTTGAGACCACCACTAGCCTCTAGAAGGCGATTCGCGGCGAAATTGTTCGAGTTCCAATTCATGGACTTGATAATTGTTTTTAAATCTTGTGAAGTGACATAAAGACGAATAGTTTTGGAATTTAAACCTTCTTTTTCAAAATCTTCCGATTTTACAAACTTTATTTTATTAAATTTAAATTTTGGGTTGGTAACCATTTTTATTCCATGTTGTTTAGCCGATGCCACGGTTTGTGAATACCCTTGCAAAACAACAGAAGTTTGTTTGAGTTGAGCCTCAACTAAACTTGGTTCAGGAAATGTGAGCTTTTCTTTTAAAATTAAAGGTCTAATAAGTTTTTTTCCAACATAAAATCCGGCTCTTGTATCGGTATCGTGAATGTATTTTACATTTTCATCAAATGACAAAGTCCGAATTGAGCTAACACCAGCCTGATTTAAACGAGAAATAACCATATGCATTTTTTGACGATTAAAATAAGGATCAAAAGATCCTTTGATATGAACATCAAAAGTGCCATCACCAACAGGATTGGCAAAAATCTGTGTCACAAACTTATGATCTAATGAATAACTCGTAGCTGCAATCAGGCTTGTGAGTAACTTGGATACGGATGCTACAGGATACTTAGTATGAATATTTTTACCCTCAATTTTTTTTGTCGTGTCATCCATATAACAATAACTGACTAATGTAGCCGCTTTTGCTTGCGTTTTTATTAAGCCAGTAACACTAAAAACTAGAGATAAGGCCAATAATTGATATTGTTTATTTAAAATCATTATCTGTATTTCCTTGATTTTATTAGCTAAAGCAAAATCAATGACACCTTTAAATCTAACCTATTGGTTTTAATTAGCGTTCTGTCTAGAAAAGTATCATTTTGAGCTGAAAATTGTCTCATAAAGTAACTTGTCTATAAGTTTCGATTTTAGACCAC
>JBKBTW010000048.1:0-14829 GCA_046291245.1 Pseudobdellovibrio sp.
TTTATAAACCAAGGAAATCCATCGTACGTATGAATACCATTATATCTAAGACATGCAAAAAATATTTCTGATGCTAAAGGCGCAGTTGTCCATTTGGGTTTCATTAAAGAACCAAATCTATCAAATACTAAAGGGAAATTTTCACTTCTAAAAAAATCATGAAGCTCTTCTACAAATTTTTCACTTTTTTTGTTTAAGTCATTATAGAGCGATATTGAATTATCTTTGATAATTTGTAATGAGGCTTTGCATGCCGCAAGAGCAAGAGGATGTCTAACAAAAGTGCCAGCAAAATATGTCACACCATCTTCAGGTGTAGAATCATCACCAAATCGCCACTGTCCACCATCGAGGGCATTCATAAATTTTGCTTTTCCAGCAATTATACCTATCGGTAAACCGCCACCAACAATTTTTCCATAAGTACACAAATCTGCTGAGATATTAAAGTAACCTTGAGCTCCATCACTTTGAATTCTAAATCCCGTAATAATTTCATCAAAAATCAAACATATTTCAAGATCAGTTGTTAGCTTTCTCAATTTTTGCAAAAACTCTTTAGGATGAAAATCACATCTCCGGCTTTGTACGGGCTCGACTAGAACACCAGCAATTTCGTGAGCATTATTTTTGATGTATTCAAGAGATACGTCTGAACCATAATCTAAAACAACTGTATTGCTCACAGCTTCAGAGCATATGCCAGATGCGGCAGGAATTGTTTGACCACTATTGCCAGCTCTTACGATAACGTCATCATTAATTCCGTGGTACGAACCTGAAAAAGTTACGATTTTCTTTTTTGCTGTAACTGTACGGGCAATTCTCATTGCACCAAGCACAGCTTCAGAACCAGTATTGCAAAAAGCAACACGATCGTTTCGTGTTAGCTCTGAAACTAGTTTGGCAGCATCATAAGTTAATGGGTGTTGCGGACCGAGTTCAAATCCTGATTTAAGTTGTTCTAAAATGGCAGTGTAAATAGTTTGATTTTTGTTGCCAAAAAAATTCGAACCAAATCCACAAAGCATATCTATATAGGAGTTTCCATCTAAATCCCACAGTGTTTGCCCCTCCGAACGTTCCACGACTATAGGATAGGTTATTTCCTTTGTTTCGGGTCTGAAGCCGCTTACTGAACGAGGATCTGCATGAATTTGGCGACTTTTTTCTGCAAACTCTTTAGATCGACGAGTTTTTTGTACGTATTTTAACTGAAAAGAATTAAGTCCTTTATTAACAGCTTCTGAAAAATTATACTTAGCGTGTAAATTAATTTTAGCAGCAGCACCAAAACTTTTTTCGGCAGGAGTTTGAGTTAAGTTTACACTAGAATTATCTGTTTTAGTGACGGATTGTTGTTCAATAGATGGTTTGAATGAGGATAATGTTTGGTTATTTAGCATTTGCAATTGTTGTTGCATTAATTGCAGCTGCATTTCGATGATTTTTTCTACTCCATGCGATGAAGTGTGTTGAGAACTCTTCGGAACTGTATATGCTATATTTATTTTTTGCTGAGGTACTTGAGTATCTGCAAAATTTTCGATTTTTTGTTCATTAACAGATATCTCTTCAACTTTGAGGGTATGATTAGTCTTTGAGTTTTCCATTATGTAGTTAGAAACCAAAGACAAGGTGTTGTATTTATCTTTAAGATCTTTAAATGATGTTTGCACTCTAAATCTATTTTTTAAAATTGAAGAGAGTTGTGTTAGTACAAGCGAGTCTAATCCTAGCTCAAAAAAATGCGTTGTCAGGATATTTTCGCCTGACGAGTGCAAAGAGCATCCTAAATCATCTTCTAATATTTTTAATAGCTGCTGGGTAATTTGATTAGTGGAGGTATTAGCTTGTTTCATTTGAGAATTTGCCTTTCTTTTTAAAGGTGGTACGAGTGCAACAGGAGTTTTTTTGAGCTCAGTATGTAAGTTTTTGTATTTATATGTATTTTTATCGATTTCAATTTGTTGGTACAAAAGGTGTAGTTCTGATAGAGATTCTATAAACTTAGACACTTCGGTATTCGCATCTCCACTAGATAAAGAAATAAACTTTAAATCATTACGTTTTTGAGCTATTTTGCGTATTTGAGAAGTTAAAAACATTTGAGGACCTATCTCAATAAGAGTTTTAACCTCAGATGAAGATAAAATACTGTTCAAACATTCATATAAATTAACAGTTTTTAAAATATGTTGTTGCCAGTATTCTTTATCTGTAATTTTGTAATGAGTGTTGAGTGTGGGGATAATATTATATTTAGGATGCGAAAATTCAATAGATGTTAAAATAGTCATTAGATCATTTTCAAGTTCTTTAAGTTTTGAAGAATGAAAGGGGTGAGGACTATCTAACAAAAGGCTAACAATTTTTTCTTGCTTAAGAATTTCTTTAAAAGAATTTATTTCGTGCTTACTTCCAGAAACAACGAAAGTGTCGAGACTATATATGATGGCGATATCTAAATGAGATTCTTCTATTTTTTCTTTAAGGGATAAATAGGAACTTCTCACCAGTAGCATGGCACCTTCCTGAGTTTTAAGAAGTAAATCAGCTCTTTGGCTAATAAATTTAACTGCATTTTCTAAAGAAATAGTTTCGGCGATACAGGCTGCAGTAATTTCTCCAAGGCTACACCCTACAAGTCTTATATCTTGATGATTTAAATCACGTAATAAGTATCTAGCCGTTAAATATTGATAAGTAAAAATTCTCAGTTGCTGAAGCTTTAATGTTTGTACAGAGCTTTTGAACAACTCATGCACATTCATTTGAACATAGTTTTCTAATATTTTAGATAGCTCTGTTAGGTCGCTTTTAAAAACATTTTCTTGTTCAGTAAAAAGTTTTTGCCCCATGTCTTGGTATTGGCTACCTTGCCCCGAAAAAATAAGAACACTTTTTTTAAGGAAATTATAATCTGGGTATTTTTCTATAATGACATGAGCATTAGTGCCGCCTACGCCAAATGAAGACACTCCGGCATAATGTTGTGTTTGAGTAGACTCAAGAAGTTTATTTTCTTTAGATATGATAAATGGTGTGCCTTTTAAATCTATGAGAGGATTGAGAGTTTTGAAATGAATTTGTGCAGGTAAAATTTGATTTTTTAAACTCAAAAGAGCTTTGATTAAACCAGCCACTCCAGCTGCAGCGTTAAGATGCCCAATGTTTGCTTTTACTGAAGTTAAATAGATAGAGTGAGTTGTGCTCCTTTCAGGAAAGTTAAATGCACGCGATAAACCTGAAATTTCAGCAGGATCTCCAATAGGGGTTCCTGTCCCATGAGTCTCTACGAAGAGTATATTCTCAGAGTTAATTTGAGCATCGAGATGAGCTTTTTTTATAGCCTCAGCCTGACCTTTTATGGATGGAGCTGAAAAACTCATTTTCTCAGAACCGTCGTTGCTTAAGCCGACTCCAGCAATAATTCCTAAAATGGAGTCATTGTCTTTTTTAGCGTCTGCTAAGCGTTTAAGGACAACAACTCCTGAGCCGTGTGTAAATATGGTTCCAGTAGCTCCACTATCAAAAGTTCTGCACTCATTATTGGAAGAGTAAATGCTACCTTCATTGTAAGTGTGTCCTTCATAAGGAAGTTGAGCTATTGAGATACCGCCAGCAATAGCCATATAAGATTGTCGTGATCTTAAGCTTTCAACGGCTTGTATAACGGCAACTAAAGAAGAAGAACATGCCGTATTGATATTTAGAGCAGGTCCACCTAGATTTAATTTGTGAGCCACTCTTGTCGCAAGGTAATCTTTTTCTATTCCAAAACTTGTTGCAAACGGACCAAATAACGATATTTTATCAGGGTATTCGCGAACAAGATCCATGTAGCGTGAGCTACTCATACTAGCAAAGACAGATGTTTGACTATGATCAATATTTTTCTGATGACTTGGATATCCCGCAAGGTAGAGAGCTTCATAACAAAGTTCTAAAAACTTTCTTTGTTGCGGATCCATAAGTTGTGCTTCTAAAAAGCTGTAGCCAAAAAACTCGTAGTCAAATTTATCGTGGTCAGGATACTCGCCAGAGACGTAAACATGTTTTTCTGAGGTGTCAGTGAGTGGATGTACGAGTTCTTTATCGAAGGTCTTAACTAAGTTTTTATTAGCGATAAGGTCTTTCCAAAAACTAAATGTATTCTCAGTATTAGGAAAGCTACCATGGATAGCTATAATAGCTATTTTTTCATTTGCAGGTAGATTTTCTTTTGAAAATTGAGGACTTGTTATTTTGATAGACTCTTCATTTTGTAGGATTTGGTGCTGCATTTTTTTATGGCAGAGCTGTGTTAACTTTTCTAAAGTATTATTCTCAAAGATCTCTATAAGGGTTAAATCAGTTTTAAGAAGATGATTTAGATCTAGTAACATTTGAGTCAGAGAGAGCGAGTTACCACCCATTTCAAAAAAAGTTTCATCTTTTTTAATTTTTATTACAGGTAAATATTTTTTCCATATGGTTTTAATTTTTTGATAAATTTCACTTATCAAAGCGTCATTTGTATTATTAGAAGTTAATTTTTTGTAATCAATTTTACCCGAAGATGTTAGCGGAATATTGGTGTGTGTTTCGTACACAAGTGGTATCATGAATTCTGGCAGAACAGAATTGAGAAATTTTTTTAACTCATCAACGTTAATTGATGGATTATCGATAATAGCTTTTAAACAAAAAATATTATTAATTGAATGTGGAATGACAGCACATTGCTTAATGTTGTTAAAATTTAAAATTTGCGCTTCAATTTCTCCAAGCTCTACACGATGTCCTCTTATTTTAATTTGTCTGTCGATTCTACCAAGAAAGTGAAATTCTCCATTTTGAGATAAACTAGCTAAATCTCCTGTTCTATAACATCTACCTAGAGTTTCATGATGAAAAAATCTTTTCTCTGTTTCCTCAGGGTTAGAGAGATAGCCATCGGCTAAGCTGGGACCTGAGATAATAATCTCACCAGCCTCGTGAGAGTTTGTTATTAAATTTAAACCTTCAGTTAAAAGATATATTTTGTTTTTACCAGTTGGGTAACCAATTGAGGGTAGTTCAGGCCACGACGATACAGGTTTTTCTTGAGGATTAAGTTTTAAACTAGTGACGACGTGAGTTTCTGTTGGGCCATAATGATTAAATAAAATAGCGCGTTTAAGCTGTTTAAATAATGCTTTAATTGTAGAGGTTATTTTTAGCTGTTCGCCAGCTACCGTAATCTCTTGAATAGATAAAATGTGTTTACCAGTACGAATAACTGTTTCACTGAGTGCATTAAATGCAACAAAAGGCAAATAGAGACGGTTAATGTTATAAGTGTTAATAACTTCTATAAGTTTAAAAGAATCTTTTCTATCTTGCTCTGAAATTAAAATAAGGTGGCCACCACCGCATAAGGTAGAGAAAATTTCTTGGAAGTGAACATCAAAACTTAAAGGAGCATATTGTAATGTAACGCTATTTTCTTTAAGAAGAGTTTCTTGATTTTGCCACCCAATAAGATGAAATAGAGCATTTTCGCCCATTTTCACACCTTTAGGGGTTCCTGTTGAGCCACTTGTGTAGAGTAAATAAAAAGTATACTCCTGAGTATAATCTAGGTCTTGTGGAGAATCAGATATAGAACTTGAATAGGATTCAAGCTCTGAAAAAATTTCTTCAAGTCTTAAAACATTGGATTCATTTGGAGGAATGAATATCTCTCGAAGAGAATTATTTATTATAACGTACTTTGCTTTTGAATGTGAAAAAATATAATTTTTGCGTTCAATGGGTAAATCTAAGTCGATAGGTAAATAAGTTGCGTGTAATTTTATTAAAGCAAATAGCAAAATAATTTGATTGAGGCCTTTATTGCAGTGAAGAGCTATCAGATCATTAGGCTTGAAGTTGTACTTGTTAACTAAGAGCTCAGCTAGAGCCTCAGATTTAGATACAAGCTCGTTGTAGGTTAAAGATTGCCCATAATAAGACACAGCCGGCGCTGAAGACCGTTCTAAGGAAGTCTTTTTGAAAAGATTAAAGATTTTGGACATATATATGAGCTAAGCAATTGTTGTTCCTGATGAGGCTAAGTCTGTGATATTTGAAAGGATAGTGTGTCTAACATTTAGACGATAATGACTTAAATTGTGGTCATATTGTCAAAAGTATGGAAAGCTTTAAGAATGGAGTGTTTCACCTATGTCTAGTGAGAGGGTTTGTTTTAAACAGATTGATGTTGTAAATCAGTACTTGGCTGACCCTGACTGGGCAAGATTTGATCAGAAAAAAGAAGCTCATATTAAAAGACGTTATGAGTATTTTTCAGGGCGAGTTTGTGCAGCCTTGGCTTATCAGAAGCTGACTGGAAAAAAGCTTTTAGAACTTAACGCACGTGAAGATCGATCTCCGATATGGCCACAACAAATTATAGGCAGTATTTCTCATAATGAGACTTATGTTGTTTGTGAAGTAAGTGACGCAGGTTATGGTTTAGGTATAGATCTCATTAGACTTGGGGCTGTAAAAAAACATCTTAAAAAAAGTATTTGCACGCAGGATGATATTGACTATGCTAACGGGGTGTTTGATGAACATATTTTAAGTTATATTTTTTCTATAAAAGAATCACTTTACAAAGCTGTTTATCCTTTGATGAATGAATTTTTCGGATTTCAGGACGCATCACTTTTACACATAGATCTAACAGCAAAAAAATTTACAGTAAGATTAGAAAAAGACACGACGGCTCTCTTTATGCAAAAGCAAAAGCACACAGATTTGATTGAAAAAATAGAAAATAATTGTTTAGAGTCTGTCACTTTTAAAGAAAGTTGTTTATTTTTTGAGGGACATTTTACATTTATTGATCCAGAGCATATCTTAACACATATTCAATTTTAAATAGTAGATTTAGATATCTTGTTTAAGTTTGATTGTTCTTAGATAATCAAATCAATAAAAGGAATACGAATGAAAAATACGGTATATGTAGATGATTTAAAAAAGGTTGAAGACCTTATTTTTTCTCGTTTGGGAAACAGTATTCGAATGGCTGCCCCTTTAGGATTAGGAAAACCTAATCAGCTCATTAATCGTCTTTATGATCATGTCAAAGCGAATAAGAATTTATCACTCAAAATATTTACTGCTTTATCTTTGGATTATACTGATCCTTCAAATGATTTAGAACGAAAATTTTTACAGCCGTTTTATGAAAGGCATTTTGGTCATAATTACCCTAAACTAAACTATGTCCAGGATTTGAAGAAAAATAGAGTTCCAGAGAACATTTCAATACATGAATTTTATTTTCAGGCTGGAGTATATTTAAGATCAAAACCTGCCCAGATGAATTACGTAAGTGTGAACTACACACACGTTGATCGTGTTATTATGCAATATGATATTAACCTTGTTGTTCAGTATGTGGCAAAATCTCCAGATGGAAAAAAGCTGAGCTTGGGTTGTAATCCTGATTTAACATTAGATGTGGTTGATTTATATAATAAGCACAACAAACCTCTTTATACAGTTGCAGTTGTGCATCCTGATCTTCCTTATCTAGGTGGTGATGCGGAGGTTGCCGTCAATTTTTTTGATGTGTTGGTCGAAACCCCAGAAGTAAATCATACCTTATTTGCTTTGCCTAAGGGATCAGTCGATGTCATTGATCATATGATCGGATTCCATGCAAGCTTGTTAGTTCTTGATGGCGGTACTCTGCAGATTGGTATTGGCTCATTGTCAGATGCACTGGTGCACTCTGTTATTTGCAGGCAAACCCAAAATGAACTTTACAGAAAGGTCGCAACCGATTGGAGGTATCCTCATGATATTCACCATCATGCCTCAATGGGGACAAATATTTTTGAACAAGGTCTGTATGGAACAAGTGAGATGCTGATGGACGGTTTCATGCATTTACGTAAGGAAGGAATTTTAAAAAGAGAAATTTTTGATCAGGATGAAAAGAAAAGAATATTTTTGCACGGAGCTTTTTTCTTAGGTTCAAAAAATTTTTATTCATGGCTATTTAATTTGTCGAGTTCAGATTATGCTGGCATCTCAATGACTCGGGTTTCAAAAGTTAATGATTTGTACGACCCACATGAACTCGCCTTAAGACGGCAAAGAAAAAAAGCCAGATTTTTCAATACCACTATGAATATGACAATGTTAGGAGAGGCAGCCTCTGAAACTTTAGAAAACTCATTGGTTGTAAGTGGTGTAGGAGGACAGTATAACTTCGTAGCTATGGCTCATGAGTTAGAGGATGCTCATTCAGTTTTAATGTTAAGAAGTTATCGTGAAAAAGATAGAGAAAAAATTTCTAATATTGTTAATGGACATTCTCATATTACTATCCCACGTCATTTAAGGGATGTTGTGGTTACTGAGTATGGGATAGCTTTTTTAAAAGGTTTAAGCGATGAAGATGTTATTAAAAAAATAATTGAAATTACAGATAGTAATTTTCAAGAAGAGTTAATTGCTAACGCTAAAAAGAAAGGTAAACTCTCACCAGGATATGAAGTTCCACATTTCGCACGCAATAACACTTTTGATAAAATCGAGAGCTTTGTCAAAAAATACCAACCAGAAGGGCTTTTTAAGAAGTATCCATTTGGTTATGACTTTACTGAGGAAGAGCTTATACTAAGTGAAGCCTTACTGTACTTAAAAGAGAGTACAGTCTTCGAAAAAATAAGTTGTTTGGTGACGGGTCTGTTTGTAAATAAAGAAAAAGAGTACTCTAAATTAATAGCAAGATTGGATTTGGATAAAATTAAATCGATAAAAGACTTTATTCTCAAAAAAATTGTTATAGGGGCTTTAAGTAAAACTTATAAGATCACTGCTCATTAGAATATGATTTATTTATTGATAATTTAAATATAGCTGACTTTCAAAGTATGATTATCTTTACATTATCTCAAAAGAAATATCAAATATTACAACTTCTCTAGTCAATATTATCCGGTCAAGGGTGTTCAAGTCGCGCTTTTTACCCGCTTAAAATGAATTTAAAATTTTATTATTTACGAAAAAGTTCAGTGTCAGCTTTTTCATCAAGAGGAGGCACGTCTTCACTGACTTTCATCGCATCTTTTTCGTGTCCTTGTAAATTATGACCTTCTTCAGAAGAAACATCTAAATTGCCTTCTGCAAGAGTAAACGCTTTGGACTGTTCAAGTTGTGTAACAATGTGAATTTCTGCTACCAAATTAAATCCATTTTCTTTAAGAGCCGCTATTACTCCTGCTAATGCATCTGATTTAATAAGGGCCCCACGGTTTTTACGTTCATACCAAAACATGACGTTTATTAACACGGAATTTTTAGTTGTGCTGTCTGCAACCACAATAGGTTTAGGATCTTGTAACACTAAAGGAATATTCTGGAGAGCTTTAAGTATAACAGCTTGTGCTCTCTTTACCGAATCGTTTAAAGAAATATTGATTGAAAAAGTGATTCTGGATTTTGGCGTGCGTGAAGAATTTTGGATCACAGATTGTAACACGATTCGATTAGGAATCAATATCATATTGCCATTGTCGTCTATGATGGTCGTACCCCGCATACTTAAACTTTGCACAGAGCCTTGGTACTTATCTACTATAATCGTATCGCCTTTAGTAAACGGACTTCTCATCGAAAGAAGAAGGCCGGAAAGATAATTTTCTGCAATGTCTTTAAACGCAAAACCAATGATAATCCCAAGAGCACCTGTTCCGCCGATAATTGTTGTGGCAAAAGATGACAAACCAGCAACTTGTAAAACTAAATAAAAACAGATAATCCATATAGGAATCATAGTAAGTCTTGTAACTGTCGAAAGTAGAAATGGATTTGAAATTTTCCTCGCCCAGAGGTTAGAAACAGCATGATCAACTTTACGATTTATAAAAATAAAAATCAGCAACAGGATTAAAGCAGCTCCGAGGAGAGGCAGAGCTTTTTTAAAACTCTCGATTAAACTTCGCATTTCGTTTAAGGCAGGTGTAAAATCCGAGACCTCGGGCCTATCAACTGTGGCCTGGTTAATAACCGCGATAACTGATGGAATCCTATCTGCAGTCTCCGCTAACCAATGAAGCTGTTCGGCATTTTTTGTAGAGCCCTTAATGGTGACCATACCTTTATTTACGGAAATTTGAATGTTCGGAAACCAACCTGATTCCTTAACTAAATTAGAGAGCACCTCTTCTGTTTTAGAGTCATCTTGAGGTGTTGGAAGAACAGCTCGTTTTTGACTGATGTCTGTTGGTTCAGATGGTTCAGATTTTTTTTTCTGAACCACGGCTGTATCTTTAACTTCGGGTTTTATAGCGGCTTTCGCCTCCATCTCCTGAGCGTTACCATTAATAGTGCATACAAAAATCAAAAATAAAATAATCTTCATTGAATTCCTCCGATTAATAATCAAGATGCACCATTGGTTTTAATTTCGTTAGACTTAGCTTCACTCAATACAAAGGTTTTAGTGAATTCAAAACTTATAAACAAGGTGAGCGCCGTGTAGTAAAGCCACACGAGCAAAACAACCAATGAGCCTGCAGCGCCGTAAGACGATCCCACGGCAGATTTACCTAAATACAAGCCAATCAGGTTTTTACCTATGAGAAAAAATATGGTGGCACTGAATCCAGAAATCAAACATCTTGACCATGGCATTTTTTCTGTGGGGATAAATCTAAACATGCAGGTGAACAAAATAGAAAAAATAATAATATTTAGAAAAATTGATAAAATAGTTAAAAGGATTGTTTTTTCATAACTTGTAAAGGCAAGTGAAAGGCTTGCGGTAACGAAAAGTGAAACAATCATTAAAAAAGTAAATCCTAAGACCAAACCGACTGAAAATACTTTTTCTTTAAGAAAAACTTTCAATCCAGATTCTTTTTCATCCGCTTTGGTTTCATTAATTCTATCAAAAGCATCATTCATTTGAGTAAAGATGGCTGATGCTGAAATTAAAATAATTAAAAAACTAATAAATCCAGATACTCCTGAAAACTTAGAATTTTTTTCTGCATTTTCAGCTATCATTTTAATTGCCTCACCTCCATCTTGACCTATGAGAGAGCTGAGTTGTTCGATTATGGCCTGTTGACTGCTTGGTCCTAGCACGACAAGGAGTGAAAGCACTATGACTAAAAATGGAGACAATGCGAGCGCTGTTGTATAAGCAAAAGAACCCGCCAATATAAAAATATCGTGATCTGAAAGATTTTGAAATAGTATTTTAAATCGCTCCCCTAAACACGAAAAGGAAAAAGAGCCCTTAGAATTTGGGATTTTTGTTTGGTTTGGTAATTTTTTTTGAGAATTATTCTGAGTTTTTTCTATGTTTGAATACATAGGAATGATTTAAGCAATTTAGATACCATGACTGGAAAAATTAAATATCTTTAGAGATCTTAACGGTGACTAAAACATCCTTTTTAACCCCCCTTATGTGGAAATAAGCCTCAAGAGGTTGAGATCCAAATTTATAATTTAAAGAATTTTTTATTTCACTTTCTCAATATATTCATTAAAAATATATTCAAATATCGCCTTTTTGTTTGCCGAATTTTCACTCTGTTTATTTAGCTTTTAAGAAAGATTTAACTTTTACCAAAAATGGAATTTCTGAAGCTTGATCAGTTTCCGCCATCAAAAGTGAAATAGCTAGAATTACTAGCGAAAAAAAATATTTTAATATGGCCTCAAATGTTGAAGAAAAGGCATGCGATTTTTATTAAGAGCTTAAATTCGTCAAGAATTATTACAGCACAGTATTTTTTATAAGTGTTACTCTTCGTTCTCATCTGAGTCGAATTTTAAATCTATGAAGTCTTTTACTGAAAATTCATCTTTAGGTGGAATAATCGGTGAAACCCTATTTAAGATACGGTATTGGCGATTAACAACATAATTCGATGGACGGTCTATACGAAACTTGCGTGGGTTTGGTAGAACCGCTGCAATTAGAGACGCTTGGGCGGGGCTGATGTTTTTAGCGCTTCGTTTGAAAAACTTTTGAGATGCAGCTTCGACGCCATAAACTCCAGAGCTTAATTCAATGACGTTCAAGTAAACTTCTAGAATTCTTTCTTTAGGCCAAAGGGTTTCAATTAAAACTGTAAAGTAGGCTTCAAGGCCCTTTCTAAGCCAGTCGCGGTTAGGCCATAAAAAAACGTTTTTAGCAGTTTGTTGACTAATGGTGCTTGCACCTTTTTTTCTTTTATGAGTTTTATTGTATTTAATAGCTTTTTCAATGGCTTCATAATCAAAACCATTGTGATCGAAGAATCTATAATCTTCCGCCTTAAGCACTGCTTTTTGTACAGATGGTGAAATTTCTTCGATAGGGACCCAAGTTTTATTTATTCCCACTAATTTATCTGATGTTACAGATTGCAGGGAACGAATAATCATAAGAGGAGTGATGTATACGGGGATGAAACGGTAAACAAGTACAGCGATGAAGCTGCTGATAGCAAAGATCAGTATCGATCTTACAAAATATTTTCTAAAACGAGGCCAGTATTTTCTCATAATCCTTAAAATATAAAAACATAAATAAAGGGGTTTATTTAAAATACGTGCTTTAAAAAGCCAATAGATAAATTTGTATGGGTATTATATTCGCATTTATTGGGGTTGAAAGTACTAAAATTACTCGTAAGCATAATTGTGTAGAAAAGTGATTTTTTAAGATAGGCTGGTCGCGACTCCAGCAATGAGGCCCCTTTTACGAACTATATATATCGTAATTAAGTAACCGGCAGGATTGCACTCAGTTTTAGCCTGCTTCGGTAAGATGCGCGTTCCTATGTGTTAAGCATTGCTTCCGCGCCTCTATCTTAAAAAATGTCACATCGATAACGTGATCAACATGACATTTTTAATTATAGCAACAACTGTGCCTGATGTTTTAGATACATTTAGTTTTTGAGGAGAGTTTTTGTTTTTTTAGATTAAAGAGCTAAAAATTCAGTCTCTTTTACTCAGAGGAAAGAATTGAATATTCAATCTATAAACTTCGTTATTTGAACCCTTGGTGGAGAAGGTTTTACAAAATTAACGTCTAAAATTTAAAATCATTTCACAAGCGTCTTTTAATTGAGTGGAGACCATACTGAATGTAACTCCAGAAAAAGCATGTACCTCAAAAAAAGAAGAATTGCCGCAACCTGCACCCAAGCAGAATTAGCAAATCAATTAAAAGTGCACGTACAGTTTGTGTCTGATTGGGAGCGAGGTTTATATGCTCCACCAGATCACTGCTTTCAGCAGGCTTTAGATATTCTCAAAGTTGACCGTCGCAAAGTCGTCGATGTTATGGTTGCAGATTCCAAAAGAGAAATTAAGAATAAATTTTTAAAGCGAAGCTAATAACAGTATAGAGTATCTATCGGGTACTGCTTCAAGCTCATCACCAGATAAATAATACGTTCTGAAAAATCATTATTTTCCATAATTAAAACAAGCCAAAGTCCTATGACTTTAGCTGCATACTTACATATTATTTACATATAGTTTGACAGGTGTCAACCTTCGTTTTAATTCTACCAAAAGAGCAAGGGGGTAATATGGGTTTCTTTAAAGAAAAAGAAATAGCTCAACCAATTTTTCCTCTTCGAGAATAAAATCTAAAAATTAAAAACATTTAGCATTTTTAATTTAATCTAAAGAGGTCAAAAATGAGCGCGCGAGCTGAAAAAATTCGGATGTTAAGACTCATTCCGGGGATTACAGACTTAACTCCAAAAGGAGAAGGCTATCTTGCACCCGGATTACCATTTAAAATACCTAAAGGTGTCATCGTCGAGCTTATTGGCACGGCGCCAAAAGAATATGCTGTCGCTTTTTTATCATTAAATCCGACTTTCAAAGTTTTTTGGTGTGAAAAAGAGCAAACTGTTTTTCCACCTTATATGGCTCAAAATGGCGTTGATGTCTCAAATGTCACCTTTGGCACGTACAATGATAAAATTTCTGAAGGGGTTACGGATGTGTTACGTGCAGGTCGGTATGATTTCGTCACGGCACCGATGGAATTCACAAATACAGCCATTGATCGCTTTGCAAGGCTTTGCCGAGACACTCAAACCATATTTTTCATGTTTGGGAAAGATAAAACCACATCTTCTATTCACATTGATTTACAACTTGAAATTCATCGTGGAGAAACTGAACACATTTTTAAACATGAGGTTTTGAAAATAAAGCACGGGAGGATTTCGACAAATGCAACATATTGAAAAGTACGCTTGTTTTTATTTTCCTGAAGAATTGAATATCTCAAAAGCTTTAGAGGTTTCCTTTGATTTATCATCCCATATTTATTATTTAGAAAAGTACGCGGTCATCGTAGAGTATGGCAGAAGTTTTAAGCTTTTTTCGGAACAAGAATTTTTCATAAAGGCCGAAAATCTATTTAATTTTTTGCAGAGAGATTATCGTATAGGAGCCGCACAAAACGCTTTATTTTCTTTTGTTCAAGCTAAGTATAACGAAAAAGATATTGGTTCCTGTCCTTTAGAGGCTTTAATTGATCTTTGTGATCCAAAACAAAAAAATTTAAACGCAATTCGTGAAATCAAAAAAATGATCCAGTCTTTAAAAAAGATGCAAATCAGAACCTTACGTGATTACGGGCAGCTTCCAATAAACCAAATTCCTACGCGTTTTGGAAAGTTGGGCGAGCTTTTAAAATTTAGAGTGGCCGGGAGCCACCTAATAGGTTTTGACCGAGCAGAGATTCCCTACAAATTTTTTGCAGTCGAAGAAATGCCTTCAAGCTACAATGGCGCTTTGGCTCAGATCGTTTCCACGATTGAACGGCTT
>JBKBTW010000049.1:0-14544 GCA_046291245.1 Pseudobdellovibrio sp.
CAAGTTTTTTTAAACCATCTATAATAATTTTTTTAGGCTGTTTATCCCCTAAGTAACCAACGATTCCACACATAAAATTAATCCTTCTTCTTAAACTTTGCGGCGTAGCCTTCTTTATTATCTTGTTTGCTGCGGGCAATGGCTAGCGCCCCATCAGGAACATTTTTTGATATTGTAGAGCCTGAGGCAATAATCGAATCCGCACCCACTTCAACAGGAGCGATAAACTGAGTGTCACTGCCAACAAACACGCGATCTTTAATCACTGTTTTATATTTCTTTTTATCTGCGGCGTAATTACATGTGATTGTACCACAACCGATATTCACATCCTCACCTATCTCCGCATCACCTAAATAAGTTAAGTGCCCTGCTTTTGATTTAGCTCCGAAGTTTACTTTTTTTAATTCAACAAAATTGCCGATTTGCGCTTTTTCTCCAATTGTCGTATCCGGACGAATGCGCGCATAAGGCCCAAGTTTAACTTGAGATTTAATCACAGCTTGCTCGATGTAAGTTCCAGCTTTAACTTGCACACCATCAGCTAACACAGAATCAGAGATGAAAGCCTGTGGCTCTATAACTGAAAAAGGACCAATCACTGTTTTTCCACGAATAAAAACATTTGGATAAATAACACTTCCTGCACCTACGCTCACAGGTTCTTCAATGTACACGGATGATGGATCTAAAATAATCACGCCGTTATTCATTAGCTCTTCAGCTTTTTTGGCAAAGACATATTTCGTAGCTTCTGCTAACTCAAGCTGATTATTCACGCCATGAGCAACATGCTTATTCTGACTTAAGATGGCATCAACAGCACATTTTTGATCTAAAGCAATCGAGATCAAATCCGTTAAATAATATTCTCCTTTAGAGTTCTCATTAGAAATTTTCGGTAAAAACTTTTTTAGAAGCTCTGCTTTGACAACATATATTCCCGTATTCACTTCTTTGATTTTTAAAGTTTCATTCGAAGCATCCTTAGCTTCAACAATAGCCTTTAACTGACCTGTTTGCCTTACGATACGTCCAAACTCTTTTGGCTGATCTAGCTCAACAGAAACAACAGCTAAATCTAATTTTCTTTCTTTAAACTCTGTCAAAAAACCTTTCAAGTCGTGAGCTGTTATTAAAGGATGATCGCCATTTAAAATAATAACTTCACCTTCGATTGAATCTACCTGCGCTGATTTGACTGCATCCGCAGTGCCCAGTTGTTTTTCTTGCACATAAGTTGTTACACCTAAAGGCTCTACAACAGATTTTACTAAAGCTTGCCCATGTCCGACCACAATGCGTACTTCTTGGATTTCAGCTTTAGAGCACTGAGAGATAATTCGAGCGATCATAGGTTGTCCAGAAACTGGATGTAACACTTTAGGCAATGGACTCTTCATTCTTGTTCCTTGCCCGCCAGCTAATATAATTGCAGTAGTTTTATTCATACTTACAATTTAACAAATTTCAATGCTGTTCGTCAGCCGATTTTTTTTTAGAACTAGGCAAATTGTGTCTTTGGCGGCACACTGATTATATGCCTATTCAATCCATAGCTTTTGATCTCGACGACACTTTAATTGATACAACTGGCCTTCTTGCCCCCAAGGCTTCCGAAAAGGCCTTTCAAATTCTCATTGATGCAGGACTGGCCCTAAATTTTGCTCAATGTGAGCAAAAAAGACTAGAACTCATTAAAACCATGTCTCACAAAGAAGCCTTCAAACTCCTTGCCGAGCAATATGGTACACCCCAAACCTTAAATGTGTTGGAACTGGCGAATAAAGCTTTTTATTATCCAGACATTCCGGCGACGCTGCCGTTACTACCTCAAGCCCTCGAAAACTTACAAACACTCAGTAAAAAATACACCCTTTATCTTGTAACTGCTGGAGTAAGAGAGGCTCAACTCGCTAAAGTGAAGGCTTTAAACATTGGTCATTTTTTTAAAAAAATATTTATAGTAAACAGTTTAAAGCAAGAAAAAAAATATCATGCTTTTGAAAGCATTATCAAAGATGAACAAATCAAACCTGAAGACTTACTTTGCATTGGAAATTCTTTATCTTCAGAAATTAAAGATGCTCGTCAAATTGGAGCTATTGCCTGTTATTTCGAATTTGGGGAAGATCGAGGCTCTGTATCGACAGATCCTAACTTAAAACCCCATTATACAACAACAAATCACAAGGACCTTATTCACGTATGTCATCTGTAGATTACAGACTCGCTCTCGCTTTTAAAACAGATGAGTTTAATGAATTTATTCAAAATGGATACGCTCTTACGTTAACTGATCTTAAATCTCTTCAAGGGGAAGATGTAAGTGTACAAAAATTTAAAATCGATCTATTAGTGATCGACCTAGAAGAGTATGACTCCAAACATCTTCTTGATGGTTCTTTAAAGTACGAAGACTGCATTCTTACCTATTCCGATGAAAAAGCCACTGTAGATTTAGAGACTTACAACCGACTAAAGCCATCACTTATTATTCAAAAAAGCAATTTAACTCCGCAAATTATTCTCCAAAAGCTCCATGCCTTAGACCAACATAAACAAAGGCTTACTACGGCTCAATTAGCAACAGAACTTCAAGACAAAGATCAACAGCTGAAAATTAAACTTCAACAACAACTCTTAAGTGAACAACAAGAGCTTATCAGCCGCAGACAAAAAATTTTAGAGAGCAATAACAAAACCGAGGCTTTGAGAAAAATTTTATTCAGCATTTCAGAAGAAACAGATATTACTCGCATCGAAACATCTCTGAATGAGCTTTTAACTCAGTCAACATCCGCTACATGGATAAAAATCATCCCCCATCACCTTGATCATAACTTTGAAACAGATCTTAAAAGTCAATTTTCGAATCACTATGAGAAACACCTTTGTGCCAATTGCCATATTTACTTCATTAAGGGCGACAGCAAATCTTTTCGAACTGCCGATAGGGAAATGTTTCAAAAAGTATCTGATGCTTTAAATTTGAACTTACTCAAAAGCGAAACCTTAAAAATACAACAACAACTCGAAAAAATCGTCTCCACAGCTTTTAATGCTACAGCTTCCCCTCTCCTCATTGTTGATCGAGACTACAATATCATTGAATCTAATAAAGCTTTTCATAAACATACTTCACAAAATAAAAAATGCTTTGAAACGCTTTTTGGCCGCAAATCACCTTGCGAAGGCTGTCAATTTGGCCAAAATTTTAATTTGCAAATTCATTCAAAAAACGAACTTCATTACTACAGTGTACAATCACAAAAGCTTACAGATTTTGAAGAAAAAAATAATCATTGGGTTCATTTTTATACAGATTACACCGAAGAAAAAATGCTTGAACAAAGGTTAACTCAAAATGCAAAAATGAAAGAGCTTGGTCTAATTTCAAGCTCCATTGCACATGAACTAAATAACCCTTTAGGTGGAATCATTTCCTACCTGCAAATTCTGCAAATGGAACTTCCTAAAGATCAGCCTCTTCAAAAAGACTTAACTGAAATGCTTAAAGCTGCGGATAGAATGAAGCTTATCATCGAAAATTTGCTCATCTTTTCTAGAAAATCAAATCCTCATACAACTCAAAAAGTCGTCTTAAAGCACACTCTTGATAACTTGATCATAATTAATGACTTACAGTTCAAAATCGAGAACATTAAAGTTGTACAGCTGATAGATGAACAAAATAGTCCTACTGTCTTCATATCGGAATCTGCTTTTAGAGATTCGATCCATCTTATTTTTAATTTTTTCATTGAATCTTTAAGACGTATTCGCTTATTCAAACAAAATTTTACGGGTCTGATCGAGGTCAAAACTACCCAGGACCAAATAAATTATTATTTAGAAATTCAAGCCAACATAGGTCCTTTAAATAGTGAGCAGAAAACAAAAAATATCTACTTTTTGGTCATCCATAAATCATTAATAGATCAAGGCTTTCAAGTCGAATTAACCGAACCCAACTCGTCTTGGGTCTTGTTTAAAATTGCCATCCCTAAAACAGGACCAAATGATGATTTTTTGATTCATCCAAAGTCCTGAAAATAGGACCAGCTCTAAGTTTTTTGACACCTCCGTCAAAAATTGGATTAGGATAAATGGAGCACCGAACCCACCACGGAAGGAAGGTTCCATGAAAATGAATCGAGTTTTAATCTTAGATGATGAGTCAACCCTTAGAACAGCGTTATTTCGTTTATTAGATCGCAAGGGTTACAATGTTGTAACGGCTCAAACAGTTGAAGAAGCTAAGACGTTTTGCTCTACAGATAAAAAATTTGATTTAGCCATTGTGGATATGAATCTTCCAGATGGAAATGGCTTAGACTTCATGACTTTCATTAAGAATATAAATCCTGAAGTTCAAGTTGTCATTTTGACAGGATTTGCATCAATTGATTCTGCAATTAAGGCAACACAACAAGGTGCTTACCACTTCCTTACTAAACCATTCAACATTGAAGAACTTATTGGCCTTGTTGATAAAGCACTGGATCACAAAAACCTACAAACAGAAAATATTCAACTCAGGCAAGAGCTTTCTTCTAAGTATAAATTTAATCAAATCATTGGTGAAAGTGAAAGCATCAAACAATGTCTATCGCTTGTTGAAAGAGTCGCTGAAACCGACTCTACAATTCTTGTAACCGGAGAATCCGGCACAGGAAAAGAACTTATAGCAAGAGCCATTCACTACAACTCACACAGGGCAAAAGGCCCTTTTATTGCAATCAACTGTGGCGCTATCCCCTCTGAACTTTTAGAGAGTGAACTTTTCGGCCATGTTAAAGGCGCTTTCACTGGCGCGATAGCCAACAGAGCTGGTCGTTTCGAACTCGCGGACGAAGGCACACTCTTTTTAGATGAAATCGGAGATTTAGAACCAAGTTTACAAGTTAAAATATTAAGAGCCCTTCAAGAAAAAACATTTGAACCTGTGGGATCGACAAAAACCATTTCTGTAAATGTACGTGTGATAGCTGCTACAAATTTAGATTTAGAGCAAGCTGTTGAACAAGGAAATTTTCGGGAAGATCTCTATTACCGCTTGAACGTCATACCTATTCAAATCCCTGCACTACGTGAAAGAAAGACAGATATTCCTTTATTACTGAATCACTTTCTAACACAATTTAATAAAAATAAAACACGTATCATTTCAGGATTTTCCACAGAAGCGCTTCAATGTCTAACTAACTACACATGGCCTGGGAATATACGTGAACTCGAAAATTTAGTTGAACGTTTAAGTATTTTAAAAGGCTATGGCGAAGTGAGTCTGCAAGATTTACCTGCTAAATACAAATCAGCTGCTGCTTGTTATGCCGAAACAGGATCTATCGAAATTCCAGAAAATGGTTTAGACTTTAATACTGCAGTAGATCAATTTGAAAATGCTCTCATTATTAAAGCACTGGAAAAAACAGGTTGGAATAAAAATCAAGCTGCTATATTGTTACGTTTAAATCGAACAACACTCGTCGAAAAAATGAAGAAAAAAGGATTAAAGTCTACTGTTGAATCTTCTGAGGAAATATCAACATAAACTAGATAAGTTTATATGGAAAATTCAAACCAACCACCAATGAAGTTCACAACATATCATAAAATTGTTGTGGCTCTTTTAGCATTTTTACAATTCACGATTATTTTAGATTTCATGATCATTTCACCTCTTGGAGCTGCAGTAATGCCAGCTCTCAAAATAAACCCAAGTCAGTTTGGTTTAGTTGTTTCCGCGTATGCTTTTAGCGCTGGCTTATCAGGTATTTTAGCTGCTGGTTTTGCTGATAAATTTGATCGCAAAAAACTTCTCATGTTCTTTTATATAGGCTTTATTATAGGAACTCTTTTCTGTGGATTAGCCAACAGCTATGAAGCCTTACTTATCGCCCGCATTGTAACAGGCTTATTTGGAGGCGTCATTGGCTCTATTGTTTTAGCCATCACAACAGATATTTTTCCTTTGCAAATGCGTGGCCGAGTGATGGGTATCATTCAAACGGCTTTTGCCGCTAGTCAAATTCTAGGTATACCTGTAGGATTATATCTTTCTAATCACTGGGGATGGCATATCCCGTTTATGATGATTGTTGCTATAAGCATTTTAGCAGCTTTTGTTATTTGGTTTTATCTAAATCCAATAGATGGGCATTTAAAACTCCAACACGAAGGTCATTCACCCCTTTATCATTTATGGCTTACATTGAAAAATCCTAAGTACATAATTGCCTATCTCACAACGGCTCTACTGACAACAGGTGGCTACATGCTAATGCCATTTGGAAGCGCTTTTTCTGTAAACAACTTGGGTGTGAGTCTTACAGATTTACCGTTAGTTTATCTCATCACTGGATTATTTACGATTATGATTGGACCTCTCGTTGGAAAAATAAGCGATACCTTTGGACAATTCAAAACTTTCATCTTCGGCGCACTTATGACAATTCTTATGGTTGTCATCTACACTCACATGAGTGTTTCACCACTTTGGCTAGTCATTCTTGTTAATGTGCTTTTATTTATCGGAATTTTTTCACGCGTCATCCCAGCACAAGCCTTAACTTCAGCTACCCCAAGCCAAGCGCAAAGAGGATCTTTTATGGCTGTTAACGCTTCTCTTCAGCAAGTTTCTGGCGGGATCGCTTCAGTTATTGCCGGATTAATTGTTGTCGAAACTGTTGCGGGTAAAATCGAAAATTTTGAAATTATCGGTTATATCCTTGTCGCCACGACACTTATTTCAATCTATACAGTTCGCCGCATAGAAAAGAACGTACAAAAACAAATAGCGAATCACGATGCTCTGCTGATGCATTAGTATGAGCTTAGTTTTCACTTTCTTTGTAAAAATCCTTTACACTTTTAAAGAGATTTATCCTTAACTTGATTCTATTTTTAATAAATTAAGTTTTTTATTTTTTTCTCTTTGTGTATATCTTTTCACATTCGTTCTATTTTATGAGTTAATCTTTTAATTACTGATCACACTTACTACAATCTTTTTCACTTTTGAGAAGTTCGACAATTTTATAAAAAATTATTTTATTTTTTTCATGTTTTGAACTTAAGCAATTTTAAAATATCACCGAAACTTCTCTTCGACAGTCGTTGTATTAAATTGCACAAGGAGTTTTATGAGTGCTTTAAAAAAATGTAAATATCTCTATGCTTCATCACTAATGATCTTGTTATCAAGTTGTGACACCAACATGAAATTTCAAGAAAATCTCTCAGCCTCTTCACAAGATGTGATGAACACGGTACCTCAAGAAACTTCAATATTCTTTAATTTGGCCTCTGGTGAAACATCATTTACACAACCATCTTTAGAAAAAAACACCACGACAATCTCTTTTCAAGTCAAAAATCCACAAGGTATTTTGCTCAATTCGATTCAAAATACTGATCTTTTAATTACTGAAAACTCAATCAATGTACCTAATTTCAAGCTGAGTAAAAACACAGTTTCAAATAAGCAAACTGTAGATATTGTTTTTGCAGTTGATGTGACAGCTTCGATGAGCCCTACAATTGAATCAGCAAAAATTAGACTGACTAACTTTGTGAACAACTCTAGAAGTGCAGGATACCACACAAGGATGTGTCTTATCACTTTCGGTGATTACACTGTACAAAAATGCAATAAGTTTTACGATAACAATCCGAGTGACCCCTCTACACTAACGCAAGTGAATGAATTAATCTCCGAAATTTCAAAACTTAAAGCTCTAAAAGGAGCTGAAGATCCAGGTGGGCGCGACTTCAATGAAAATCCTATGAGAGCTCTCATAGATGCGTCTAACGCTCCATGGGCCGATAACAATCAACGCTTTTTAATTCTCATCACGGATGATGGTTTTTTATATTCACCAAACAATACCGGAGCTATTGGAGCCGGAGCTCCGTATTATTCTGAAGTTAAACAGGCTTTAACATTATCACAAATGAAAGTTTTTGCAGCCACCCCATCTATGGCCGGTTACAATAGGCCTTTTGGCTCGGACGCCAGTATTGTAGATTTAAGCCAAGGGGAATGGTTTAACTTTGCCGATCTAATTTCAGGCGCAATAACACTCGATACTATTTTGAATAGAATCATTACTAATGTTAACACAACATTTATTGCAGAATACACCGTTGACGATATTCCCCAGTTAGACGCAGCGTTACCTTTAAATCAAAGAAACATCTCTCTACAACTGAAAAGCAATGCTCTCGGAACTTTGCAATCTGTTTCAATTAAGAGCAACCTCCCAAATGGAAGAGAAGCCTATAAAAATGAATTTTTCATCACGAGTAAAAGAATCAAATCTAACAGCCTTCGCGTTGTAATAAACAATGCACCTGTCAGCTCTGGTATCTCTTTGACTGCTTCGGGTTACATTAAATTTAATCAGGCCCCTACTGCTCAAGCTAAAATTACTATTTCATACAGTTATGCAGATCTTAAAGATGCTTTGGTGACCCAGCCGGTTGTTATACCTAAAAACTCTGACATATCTCTCATCAAGGTGTATTTGAACAGAATTCTTGCCGATAAGAATCATTATAAATTTGAACGTAATCTAGAGGGACAGTACTCATTAGTCTTAAACGATGCTGTTTTAAACTCACAAGATATTTATCAAATATTTCAAAATCAAGGTTTACAAGTTTTGATTAAACACTAAGTATTTAGAGTCTATCTTCCTCAATCCTCCGAAGAATCCAACGTGGGAAGAAGACTCTACTTCAAGTATGTCGACCACGAAGCATCACTAAAGTGCTATTTGAGAAGTAGACTTTAAAGTTTGATTAATAAAATAAGTCATATATTATTATTCCATTTTATTTATCTCTCGACTTCTGACCAGCCTATGATATCTAATTATTTTACAAGTTGTTCTATTGTAAAATTTTGTTAGCTTATTTGCTTAATTATTAGATAAGTAAAATTAGAAAAGGTTGTCATTCAAGTTGGAAAAAATAAGAGCTGTATTAATAGATCATCAAGATTCATTCACATGGAATATTTTTGCATGGCTGAGCTCACGTTGTGAAGTTTCGATAATCAATCACACTGAAATATTGAATATCAAAATAAACGATTTTGATTTGATCGTTATTTCACCTGGCCCGAAGTCGCCCTCTGATTATCCCTTAACTCAAAAATTTATAAAATCGCTCGATAAAGGCAAAGCGGTTTTAGGCATATGTTTAGGTATGCAATTCATGATAGCTTCTGAAAATGGCGTGATCCTTCCCTACTCGCCCCCACTGCACGGAAAAACATCTCATCTTCAAAGCTCTGTGAAGCAACTCAATAGTTTAAAGATCGCTCGTTATCACTCATTAGAGTGCAAGATAGATGAAACAAAATTTGAACTGATCGCCATGAGTGATCAAATTCCAATGATTATTAAACATAAACAAAAAAAATGGCTCGGATTTCAGTTTCACCCCGAATCTTTTTTAACTGAAAACGCAGAAGTTATTTTAAACTACCTCAATGAGGCTCTCCTGTGAAACCTCTCATTTGTTTTTATAAAGAAGATTTATTTTTATACTCTGAAAAATATTCACTTTTAAATATTAAAAGTAATGAAAATCCTCTAGATTTTTTAAAACAGGTTCAAAGCCATTATTTTAATAAAATTAAGATTTTAAAAATAAATTTTGAAACATTTCATAAAGAAGTCGTTAATAAAGACAACACCAACTACATAACTACACCCAATATTCAAGTTTTTATCGTTGAGGAATACCTGCTCCTTACAGAAAAAGATCTGATCATAAAACTTGAAAAAATTTGCAACACGATTCATTTAAAAAAATCATATGATGTGCTATTTAAGCCAGTAGTTTCTGAAAAATCTTATTATGAAAAAATAACTGATATCCGAGCTGATATTTCTCAAGGTCGCTTTTATCAAATAAACTTAACAACTCCCTTCATAGCAACAAAACCCGAAAATTATGATGCCTTATCTTTTTTTCATTATCTAAATAAAAAAACACAGGCCCGCTACAAAGCCTACTTGCCTATAGAAGACAATCCTATCCTATGCTTTTCTCCTGAGATGTTTATATCCAAGCAAGGATCTCTCATCAAAACACAACCCATCAAAGGAACTTTACTTGATGGCGATGATATGACTCAACTGGAAGATAGCCCTAAAGAGCATGCTGAACTCTCCATGATTGTTGACCTTCTCAGAAATGATTTAAACTCTTTACATTGCAAAGAGATTAAGGATTTTTCTAAAGTTAACTTTCACCGCGAACTCATGCATTTAGCCTACACAACACACACTTACTCAGAAATTGAGATCAACTCATCCCTTAGACTTCCTGATATTTTGCAGAAAGTTTTTCCCGGAGGATCAATTTCAGGATGCCCAAAAAAAGAAAGCTTAATTAAGATCAATGAAATAGAAGATTATAACCGTGATTTCTACACCGGTTCTATCGGCTGGTGGTATGAAGATGATTTCTGCCTCAATATAGCTATCAGAAGCTTATCTGAAGATAATAAAAATTTATATTATTTCACAGGGGGAGGAATTGTTTACGACTCACACCCAGCACATGAGTGGAGAGAACTTATAACTAAATCTGGTTTTTTAAAAGATTCTTTTGTAGCGAACAAAAATTTTATTTTAGATACTTTAGAGTTTGATGGTTATCATTTCACATACTTAGATGAGCATATCGAACGCACTTATTTAGCCTATACACATAAAAAGAAACAATACGCCTTAAAAGACGTTAAAGCTATTTATCAATCTCTAGAGTCTTCCCTTAAAAAAACTCTACAAAAGCCGCACAAAGTGCGTCTTACATTTATGGATAATGTGCAGAATGTCATTATAGATTTTGATGAGCTTACACCTTTAAGAGAACCCATTAAACTTCAACTAAAACCCTATAATCCTAAAGGATGTGAATTCAAAACTACTCAAAGAAAACATTGGGATCAGCTTTTACAAACAAAAAAGACTGAAGCAGACGACATTTTAATCTATAATACAGAAAATAAAATAATCGAAACCTCTATTTTCAATATCGTAGTGATTATGAATGATGTTGCTTATACCCCCCCTCTGAGCGATGGGTGCCTGCGGGGAACTTTCCGAGAACACTATCTCAAAAAAGGATATATCACCCTTCATGGTCAGAAGTATCCTTTTAAAGAAAAGTCGCTTTATGTTTCAGATTTAATATTAGGGCAACTGTATGTAGTGAACTCTGTGCGCGGGATAATAAAAGGTTTAGTTATAGATTAAAAATCTAAAATCATGGCCTATCAAATTCTTTACAAAAAGCTGTAAATGGTAAAATACGTCCTGATTCTTTAATTTCATGATCTTCTTTACCTTTATAAACCTAATTCTTAACTCATAAAAAAGCCTCAAATCTAAATAAGATTGAGGCTTTTTATGATCATTGCTTTGATTCAAATTTTGCTCTAGAAAATTTAATTATCCTACTTTTCTAAAGTAAGGTGATTTCATAGTGGGAGCATCTTTAAGCTTTAAGAATTTTTTATAATCTTTTTTATAAGCGTTGTGAAAGTTTTCTTCATGTTTATTAAAGACTTTATCTAACCAAGAATAATATGTTTTATAAAGGTGGTTGTTTAAAAAATTACAAAACCAAACAAACGGCATATTGTTAGACAACCAATGCTTTTTAGAAAATGATGTGATTTCTTTATTAAAAAATGACCACCACTTCGTAGCTTCTGTTTTATTTACAAAGTTTGATGTAAAATAATTTCTGTTTTTATAAGTAAAACCAATCTCAAAACCTTTACCTACTGGCTTAAAGTAAGTTTTGAATGTGTTTTTACCTAATTTATAATTTTTTGTTTTTGTCATGCGAAGTCTCCGACAGTTTTAAGGCTCTATTGCCACAGCACCTATCGGTTTATGCGAGTCAGAAAAAAGTCTAGTTTTATAGTTTACCACAAACGAAAACTAAAATTTGAAGACCTACCAAATTGTGAAGTGGAAGTCTACCCAGTAGCCAACACTGAGCGATGGCAGAATAACTGGGCTACAACTGGACCATTGTCTTAGTTCTAAAGTACAGGTTTAAATCTTATTGCTCGATACAGGCTTTTATTTGAGGCAATTATTACCTATACTAAAATAGAGATAGATAATAGAGCCGTCATGATGATGGTTTTTATGTCATTTTTGTTCACGGAGGAACATAATGAAGTATTATCCAGCTGAAATCGCTAGTAAAACGTTTGATCGCAAAATGATGGGATATGATCCTGATCAAGTTGCTCATTTTCTTGTTTTAATCGCTCAACAAATGGAAGTTCTTGTGCAGCAAAATAAAGTCTTACACGAAGACATAAAAGAAAAAGAGCTTCAACTCCATGGATTACGTGATCGCGAAAACGTTTTAAAAAGTGCTATCACTCAAACAACTCAAGTGACAGACAAATTAAAAAGCGAAACAGAAAGAGAGTGTAAACTCATCATCAACGACGCCCAACAAAAAGCAGAGTTGATCACACGTGATGCTAAAGAATCTTTACGTAAAATTTATCAAGAAATTTCCGAACTTAAAAAATCTAGAATGCAATTTGAAGCTAACTTAAAAGCTATGGCACAAGCCCACTTAGCGTTATTAGATCAAGCTGAAAATTATATGCCAAAAATGCGAATACAAAATATAGACCTCTAATAAATTACCAATAAAAAAACCGCCCCTCCCCTTAAAAAAAGAACCAATCTAGAGTGAACTCTGGATTGGTTCTTTTTATTTATAATAGAGATTAGAACTTTGTATAAAATCAATCTACTACGTATATATGTACTCACATATACTGCGTATATATCTCTAAGCAACTGTTACTTCTTTTTAGGTTTTTTCTTCATTTGTTTTAATTTGATTGTATAACCTTTATCATCTTTGCGTTTAACAGTGGTGCTCATTCCCTCTTCGTCCTCACCTGACTCTTCGACATTTTGTATGTAATTATCTTGAGACGGCTTTATCGTTTTAAAGTACTCTTGGTTTACACCATCATTTGTATCTTCTCGAAAGCCCTGTGTTCGCGGTTGAGGTTTTGTCGTAGAACGATCAGTTGGTGTTATTCTAGATGACCGAGAAGGTGTAGACTTAGCACTAGATTTAAATAAATCATCAAAAGACACTGCTATCGAACCACCCGCTAAAAAACCTTGCGACATATTTGATCCAACAAAATCATAACCACCATACAGTTTAATAAAAAATGTCTGACTCACCGGAAAATTTAAAAATAACTTACCTGTTAATAAACTCGGGTTAATCGAATAAAATCTTTTACTCCCACCATTCACTTTAAGCGTAACATTGTCCCTACGAAAAGCTTGATTTGTATATTTATCATCAGAAATAGATGTAAAGCCTTGAACTTCCGCTCCTAAGCCAAATTCCTGAAATCTAAACTCACCACCGCCGCCGTAAGTTAACAGATTAGATTGTCCGTCAGATCTAAAATTTGCTCCTATATTTGCATAAGGATAAAAACTCTCCATATTCATGCGTAAGATAAATGTGGTTTTAATATCGGATGTTCCACTTCCATTAAGTGCTGAATCTGTATTTGCATCAACTTTTTCCAAGGCGTGCGAGTATTCAAAATCAAATATTGTCTGTAAGCTTCCAAATTCTAAAAATAAAAAATCACCACCTACATCAAGACGGTTAAAAGTAGAATTTGAACGATTAGCAACTATGTCTGATGATTGAGCAGTTCCAACATTTCCACCTAAACGTACCCCTAAAGATTGAGTCAAGCCATAGCGAATTTGAGGTGTAACATCTATTATTTGATAATAGTTATCATTCACTAAATCTGTTTTAGATCCACTTGAATTAAAATTAGCAGTTGTTTTGTAGAATTGTGTATCAACCGATATATCTAACCTATTGCTCCTGTAAATTTGATCTGGCTTAAATGCCGCTTTAGCATTATCTGTAAGCAATAAAATCAAAATTAATGTTACAAAAATCGGACGCACTGTGAGTGTTGTTTTTTTCATAGCCTATACAGCATATCCGAGTTTATATAGACTGAGCAGACGACTAAAGTCGGGAATTACGTCGGAGATTCTTAAATGAAAAAACCATTAATTGTCATTTTTTTAACTGTTTTTATTTACCTCCTTGGTTTTGGGATGATTATTCCCGTACTTCCGCTTTTAAGTACACATTACGGAGCCACACCTTTTCAAACAGGCTTGCTTATGGCCTCGTACTCACTCATGCAATTTATCTTCGCGCCATTTTGGGGAAAGCTAAGTGATAAATTTGGTCGTCGCCCAATTTTAATGTACTGTTTACTGGGAGAAGTTATTTCTTACCTTATTCTTGCGACCTCACGCTCACTCGAGATGCTTTTTGTTGCTCGCATCCTCACTGGTTTTTTTGGAGCCTCCATCTCTACAGCTTCAGCTTATGTTTCCGATGTGACCACAAGCCAAGACCGCTCAAAAGGCATGGCTCTTATTGGTGCAGCTTTTGGATTAGGCTTTTTGTTTGGTC
>JBKBTW010000050.1:0-14209 GCA_046291245.1 Pseudobdellovibrio sp.
GTCTGGCCTAGAAAATTGGTATGAACCACAGATCTTTATGTCATTATTGAAAACGATTTCAGCATTTGATTGGTTATGGCTAGGATTGTTGTTTTTTACAGGGGTTTTGTTATTAAAAGCGCATAAGTTGTCGTGGACAGTTGCTATTATAACGTTAGTCTCTATTTTGGCAATTAATGCATACCGTGTCTTTAATATAGATACAAATTCGATTGAGCCACATTTTTTGAAAGTGTTTTCTATCTTGGCAGTTCTTTCTACTTTAGGTGTGCTTGTGATTTCTCTTTATTTTAGATTTCCTTATTTGGATCGACGTACTAAGTGGACTTCTACGCAGCATAATGATGATCGTCGTGGGCAGCGTCGTCCGTCTGATCGCCGTAAGAAATAATTTTGATTACTCTACTCTTGTCCAGTAGCTAGTGTCTCTATTTATAACGTAACATAATGATTAAAGTTTAAAATTTGAGACGCCGATAATGGATCGTTATAATAAATTTAAAGTCTTTTAGTTGATTTAAGGAGATTAGGAATGAAATCTGGAGTATGGCAAAGATCTTTAAGGTTCGCAGCAGGATTTGCAGCGTCATATAATATGATATTTTCACCTGTAGCTTTGGGTGCTCAGGCTGAGGAATTTTCTAAGAAGCAAATCGAACAGATTATAACAAATCAAAGATTAAATCAAAATCTAACATACAAAGAGTTTTGGGATCAAACAAAACACTTATATCTAGGGCAAGTCTATAAAGAGTTGGAGAATTATTTTACAAGTGATCCTAATAAGCTAATGCCTAAATTTTCTGTGAAAGAGTTGCAAAGCTCTAGTGGAGAAAAAATTCCAGTTCTTGTAATGTCTAATCAAGGAAAAACTTACAACTTACAGCTAATTGGCGAACAAGACAAATATATTAAATTTAACAATGTTGTCTTAAGTGAATATGATGTGCAAACCATATCACCAGCTCTGAGAAGGATAGCTGCGAGTGATGTTAAATTAAAAAATGAATTTAAAAATTCTACACCTAAAATAAAAGCAACCACAAAAACGAAGAATACAACTTATCAAAAAGTCAGTGCTAAAACTGGAGTTAAAAAAAGTATAAGTATTGCAGGATTTCCGCGTTTAAGTAAAGAGTCTTGGGTTAAACTCACGCCTATGCAAAGAGCTGAATATGTTATGCATATGAGGCTGTTAGGTGAGAGTGCCGCGAAAGTAAGAGCGCTCAGTAACTTGCAAAAAACTAAAGGAACTAAAACCTCCGAGTATAATATTAATTTAGATAAGTGGAACTACTTTGTTTCATTTTTAAATTCTAGTGCTATAGCGGCTAATGTAGGTGATTCGTGTGTAGCTGGTGGTTACGTGAGTGATTATCAACTGATCGGTGGTAAGTTAACATGTGTTCCACCTGAAACAACGGCTTTATCTAATAATAGACAAGGTTGTGGGCTTACGTCATATCCTTGTAATCCTATTATATACGGTAAATCTTCAACCGGAGCTACTTATTGCGTAAGCCGTAATGAACTACAAACATCAACGCATTTAGGCGGAGCGTGTGATAGCAAAACGGCTTTTAATACAACTAATTTAAGCTTTCCGCAAGCTGCTGACTTAAGAACAGAAGCCAGTACGCGATATAGTGCAGAGAAAACTAAAGAACTTGCAGAGAATGCTAAAGCTGAATTTGACACTAATTCTGCTATTCGTGAGAATACAAAAAAATATCTAGAAAGTATGTTGAAAGACGCTAAATTAAAAGAATTATTTTCGTCTAATAAGATAGATCAAAAATTATTTGATGAGCTCATGGGTTTACAAAAGGCTTATGACTCTGAAATTAGTTATGCGCGTAATGAGTGTAAAAAAGCCGCGGATGTTAAATCTCATGCTGATAAAAACTTTTATCAAGCTTGTGATCAGTTACACAGACGTCACTTATTTGTAGTAAAGTACATTGCAACGAACATGAGATGCGCAGATGGTTCTGCGGCTACTATAACAAATGGTAAAGTTTGTAATGTTGTAGTTCCAGATTCAAATCCAATTGCTGAAGAACCTGTAAATCCGCCATCAAATGACGTCACTAATATGTGTGCTGAGAAGTACCCTAATTTGCCGACAGAGTTAAGCGAAGATGGAACAAAATGTTATTGTACAGGCACAACAAAAGAGCCTAAAAAAGGTTTAATTAGCAGAAAATACAGCTGTGATGATGGTATTAACCCATGGTGGATCGCAGGCGGTATTGCTGCTGCATTAGGTATATTTTTATTACTTAAAAAAGATAAAAAGAAGCCAACTAACCCTCCTGTAAATCCTCCAGTTACATGTAATAAAACTTGCACAGGCAATACAACTTTAAATCCTACGTCTTGCACATGTGATATCAATGTTACGCCACCAACATGTACAGCACCTAAAATTCCAGTAGGTAATTCTTGTGCTTGTCCAGCATCAAATGCATGTACTCCAGGGCAGCAAGTTTATAACCAAAATACATGTCAGTGTGATAATGTAGCCCAAGATTTAATTTGTCCAGATGGCGTAACAAGATACACAATTCCTCCTGGATCATCGACTTGCCCTACAGCTATCCATTGTACTGATGGATCAGTAGTGTATCCTCCAAATACATGTCCTGTAGTAATACCTCCAAGTGAAGGTGGTTCTGGAGTAAATCCTAATGATGGTGGATACGGCGGAGTAAACTAGTTAGATAAGGAATAGATTTATGAAAAAAGATTTTCTTAAAACTCTGAATCAAAAACTAAAAATGACACTGATGACTTTATCAGTGTCTAGTATGGTGATGATGCCAGTTGCTCAAGGCAAAGAGGCAGAAAATCTTTCTAAGTCTAAAATCCAAGAGGCTTTCCAAACCTTAGGTTTAAATAAATCTATTACTTTTGCTGAGTTTTATAGTAAGAACAAACATTTATATCCACCGAGAATACAACAACAGTTAGAGCCTTTTGTTAAACTCTACGGCCAAGAGCCAATGCCTTCTTTTGAAGTTTCAACTACAAAAAGTTCCAAAGGCGAATCTGTTCCTGTAGTTCGTTTATCAAGTGGTGGACAACTTCATAATCTGCAATTTTTTGGAGAAGAGGGACGCTACGTAAAATTTAATAATACAAACCTTACAGAGGTTGATATTGTTAATTTTTCTGATATGTTTACGCGTTTGTACCAATCAGATTCAAATGTCAGAAAACAAATGGGAGCTCCGTACAAAAGTGTCCCTTATTCCAAAGTTAAAAAGTTTTTACCTCAAAGATCTCCAGTTTCAGCCTCACTTTCAGGTTATCCTGAGATCACAAAAGCTTCTTGGAAAAAGATGACACAAATACAAAGAGCTCAGCATATGGTTAATTTAAGAACTTTATGGCTTGCTGCTGATAAAGTTCTAACTTTAAAGGAATCTGGCAAGATCAAATCTAAAAAGAAATCTGCTGAGTTATTTAATTTAGAAAAATGGAATTACTTTGTAGCGCTTTTAAATCAGGAAGTATTTGCAGCTCAAAGCATTAATGGAAAGTGCGTAGTGGCTGGATATATCGGATCATATGGTAAAGTGAATGGTCGAGTATCTTGCCAATATCCAACTGACGTTAAAAATGATTGTGGTTCACAATATCAGTGTAATCCAACTGTATATGGGTATGACTCTTCTAATAAGGCTTTTTGTGTAGGAAGTAGATCTAATCTTCAAACAGCAACGCATTTTAATGGTGCTTGTGACAGTCAAATGCCGCTTTCATCAGAGCAACTTTCTTTACCACAATTAAGTGATCCTAAATCCAGTGCACGTTATTCAGAAGCTGTTATAAAGAAAAACTATGAACAAGCTTTGAACGATAAAAATTTCAAACAATTAACAGAAAATTATTTGAAAAGTATGTTGAATGCTCAAAATAAAGATTTAGCCGCTGCATTTTCTCGAGGTGAAATATCTGATGCTTTATTGGAGAGCTTTAAAAAAATACAAGAAAACTTCAATGGCATTATAGGTGCAGCAAGAACTGATTGTGCACAAGCAGCAGATTCAAAACAAATTGACCCTAATTTCTGGGGAGCTTGCGATCAGTTACATAGAAGATTTTTATTGGTTTCGGAATATTTAAATAAATATCCTGGCTGCTTGGATAAATCATCAAAAGTTGATCCAAATACATTAAAATGTTCTTGTCCCTCGGGAAACCCTGTTAACCCAGGACAAGCCTGCGTACAACCGCAACAGCCACAACCGCCAGTCACAACGCCTCCTCAAACAGGTGTGGAAGAACCAAGTCAGTGTAATCCTGCATGTGATACAGCTCATGGTGAAAAATGTGTGCTCGCCGGTGAAAATGCAAATGGAGCTCAAGCTTGGGAGTGTCGAGGCGCTTCAGATCAGCCAGAAAAAGAAAGTATTTGGAAAAAACTTCTAAACTTCGGTAAAAAAGCTCTTCCATGGGTTCTGGGTGGAGCTGCTTTATTTGCTGCCTACAAAATTTGGTCGCCTAAAAAACCAAAATTAAAAGCAGCCGGGGATTCATGTCCAAATGGAGCCACAGCACCATGTGCGCAAACTTGTGAGCTACCGAAGGCCTTATTGGCAAATGGATCGTGTGGATGTGCGGAGTGTCCACTAGGACAGTCTATTACAGATATATCTAAGTGCACATGCTCAACAACAACAACCGCTACAGACACTGTTTTAACATGTTCTGACGGTGTTACTCAAGTTGCTGATTTAACGCTGTGTCCATCTACTGATACGTACACGTGTTGGGATGGATCTACTGTAAGTAATCCAATTAATTGTCCTGAGAAACTGCCAGCTTCATCAACTGGTGGCACAACTCAATAAAGAGAGATGTGCCCCTCTTAATAAAAGTCAGGAAGACTCATATGAGAGAAGAAATTAGACAACAACCAAAAAAAGATGATCTTATAGGGCCTTGTAACGATAGTTATGACATACCTGTGCAATCAAATGATATTGTTTTAAATAAAGTATTTTCACATTTTGATTTTGTAGAAGATGAGGCTTCAGTTGGTTTTAGAAGTGGTCCTCAAAAAAGGTCTGGTTATGTTCTGGCACTTTGGATGTGGCTCTCTGTTTCAATTGACTGGTTAATTGTCACAAGTGCCTCTTTAAGTTTTGTTTTTGTGGGCGCACAGATCATCAGTCATAGTTTTCGATCTGAACTTGGATTTCTATTTAGTCATGATAACTTTATTTTGACAGTTGCAATTGCAGCTATCTTTACTGGATGGATGTACTTTATCAGCACGCGTGCTATTTTTGGCTATAGTTTAGGTGAAAAGGCTTGTTCTTTAAGATTAGGCCAGCCACATGAGAGGCTAAATCAAAGGTATACTTTTAAAATCATTATAAGATCCACGGTTAATCTTTTAACTGGAATCATCCTGTTACCACTGTTGTCCATAATTTTTCAACGAGATCTTTTAGGTAAAGTGTCGGGCATCTATATTTATACTCTTAAGTAGAAATCTCAAATAACATCACGACTTCAAAATGTTTTGTTTGTGGAAATTGATCGACTATATGAGCTTCTGATATTTTGTAATCATTTTGAAGAAATATTTCGGCATCAAGCTTTAAACTATCGGGATAACAAGATACATATATAATTTTTTGCGGTTGATTCTTGATAATGGTATTTGTAAACTGCTTTAATCCTGACTTAGGGGGATTAACTAAAATTACCTGAGGCTTTTCGTCAATATCTGGTGCATGATTTTGAAAATCTCCTGGGTAAATTGTGAGTTTTTCTAAATAATTGTTTTCTTTGGCTGTTCTTTCTAAACACTCTAAGGCAAACTTATCATTTTCAAAAACAGAAACTTTTTTCTTTAAGCTCAATATTGGAAAAGTGTATTGACCTATACCACAGCCAAATTCCCAGATGTTTTGTGTTGAACTTGTTGAAAGCCAATTTAAAATAATCGATGTAATCAATGAGGCTGTTTCAGGTGATGGTTGTGTAAAACTACTTACAGCACAATTTAAAGGAATATTCAGATTTGATGAATCTTTTGTGTAAAACCAATGCTGCGGTTTAGGCTCAGCTAACTTAATTTGAGGGGATGAAAATGTTGACGGATCTAGCGTTTTCTTCTTTTGTCCTACTTCAATAAAAAATTGTTTTGAAAGTTCAATTAGAGTTGTTTTCTCTTGTAAGAGTTTTTTAATATCTTCGTTTGAAAAATCTAACCATATTCCATACTTAAATTCTTTATTTAAAGAAGAGTATCTAAGACGCAGAGATCCTAAGCTTATTGGGATAGGAATGTTTTTTAAAAGTTCAAGAGCTCCTTGAAGTTCAGGAGCTAGTTGTAGGCATTTATTTATTTCAATAAAATATTTCTCTGTAAGACTAGAGCCGCTCGACTCGTCGTAATTTTTGCCTATTAATCCAATTTTAGAATTTTTTATAATAAAATCAAATCGATGCCTAAGTTGATATTCTCCTGCAGAATGAGTTTTGACTTCATGTTCTTTTAACTCAGGGAATAACGTTTTTAAATATATACTTTTGTCTATCAGTTGTTGACCATAAGATATACCCCATAAAGAGCAGCCAGGGCATTTAAATTTTAAGTGAGCATATTCACAAGTCATCACGTTATTTATGGCCTTCAGGAAGCTTAATATCTAAATTTAAACACGAATGAATATCTTTTTGGACTCCGTCTTCATAATGCAAATCTCTATCTGTAAAACCCAAAGTGATATGTGGAAAAAACAATTCTGCATTAAAATGATCTAATTTATATTTACTTTTTAAATATTGCCTAAAATTAAAAAGGCTTTCTGCTTTAGTCACTACGTAGTAAGTTGATATAGTTTTACCTTTAGTTTTTATAGATCCAGAGCCAATGCAAATATTTTCAAAGTTTTTATTTTTCCAATTTACCCATTCTTGTTTAAGCGAATCAGATGAGATTTTTTCTGTTATTATTTTGAACTCAGGCGGGGTGATAACCGTAATATGAGCTTCACCTCTATTTTTTAAAGAGGTTTTTAAGTGTGTATTTAATTGTTCTACAGTTTTTTTATAGAATGAATAATCTAAATCTAATGATAGATAAGATATTTTTTGTTCTTTTTTAGACATTTTATTTAGTTTCAACTCATCACTTAAAGCAAAGCAACTGAAAAAATACAAGATCAAGAAAAGAGCACTGATTTTAACCTGTGTATTGGTTTTCATATTCACTCCTAAATATAAATAGTATTTTATATCATAGATATAACTTTACATGGATTAATAAAACACAAGTCGTAAGTCTAGTTATTTTGTGTAAATTTATGCTTTTCTCAATAACGGACGATAAGACCTATGATGTTAAAATTAACGAATCCTTGCAATCGGGGAATGTCTATTATGAAAATGTTTAAAACACTATCATTAGTTCTAATTATGAGCTTATTTTTTTCATCTTGCGATACAACAGGCAATAGTTTTGGAACTGATTTATCTTCAGAAGATGGTGGTGGAAGTGGTGGCGGTAATGACGGGAGTGGGAGTGAGCAACCAACTAAGCCTCCAATATCAGTTTCTTCAAATTATAATTTTGCAACTGATTTTTTCGCAACGATCGATACAAAAACGACTTATCCCTATTATTTAAGTAAACTTAATCAACATGGAACTCACTGTAAAGTTGCTAGCGGTACGATTGCGCCTTCAGATACGATGTGCGTATTAGAGGCGCCTGAGTTTGGATTTTACTTCGGAGGAGTTAATTTAGTTGTTAATTCACCTCCTGGAATGTGTGAGTACACGAGAATAATTCCTTATTGGTATTACAATGAGGAAGTTGGAGTTGGGCCTACAAGTGTAGAAATTGAAACAACAATAACTACGACGAAGAGTTTAGATGCATCAGGTGTAGTGACAAATGTTGTCGTCAGCAATCCTTCTTATCGTTGTGCAGAAAATGGTGCTCCATTGGGAAGTTGTAATGCTGCTTTTCTAGAAGTTACTTTTCCAGGTCCTCCGCCTGTGGAAAAATGTATTTATGATCACACATCTTCAGGTGGAAACAATTGTTGCACTGGTAATTACACATCGATAGCAACAACACGCAATATAGAAAGAGTTATTGACGCGAATGGAGCTATTACAACAACCACAACAACGGAAAGTTTTCCGACTAATAAATCATGGGGTGACAATATAAGAAGTTGTATTGGCGGACAAGGGGATACGAACTGGGGAAATTTCGGAGTTAGAGGGTTGCCAGCAGCAGAAGTTTTTGAAACTCGCCAAGGTGTCTCTACGACTTATGTGGTTACAGCTCCTATTATATCTAAAACAGGAAGTGATTCGAATTTAAGTATAGCTAATTACTTTACAACAGCAGCTATTGATCCTGTAACAGCCATCAATGAGCATGCTCATAATGGATATGCTGGTGCCGTTGGCACAACAAGTATACTGCCTTATTATGTGGATCCTATTTCTGACCGTTCGGGTAATCTGGTTACTCGAGGTTCTGCGTACTATGAATATCAATGTTTAGATGATGCATTCGAGATTAAGCATAGAATAAGAATGCTTTTGAGAGATTGGGACACTAATTCCGAGTTTGTCGCTTATAAAAATACGGGTGCAGTTGCTACTCCGAGAGGTTGGGATATCGTGCCGAGCTGGTTAATTGGTGGTGCAGAGGGTGCTCAGTGTACAGGTTTAAGCCCTGAGGCATGTAATGACTTTAAAGATCCAGATAATTTCGTTTTTGATCAAGCAGGTAATATTTACGATACAAGTAATCCTGTATTTCGTGCTAATTACTTTCCTAACGAAAAAAATATAGGAACAAAATAACTAAGAAAGTCTATTTGAAGGATAGGCTTTCTTTTAAATACCTTTGAAGTTCCGATTCGGGAATTCTTCTATGTCCACCCTCTGTTGTGTAACAAATAATTTTACCTCTTTGAATTTCTCGTCTTATCGTATTTTCACTGATAGAAATATGAGAGGATAAAGCTTTCTGAAACTCTGGTAAACTATAATCTTTTTCTGCTTTTTTGAGTTGGGCTTTGATCTGTGAGGGGTTAGGCACCCACTTCTTAGTTTTTCTATGTGAATCTGCAACTTTAATGATATCACTTAAAAACTTCCAAATATGCTCTTTGTTTTGTTCAAGCTTTTTTTCTTCGTGAAAGTTTTTATCAATAGGTATTTTTTCTGATATTCCCAAATCAGGGACTGAAATAGTTAAAAAACCATGAATATGCTTGATGACAATCGGATAATCAAAAGTAGTGGTTAAATTTTCCATACCCTTATTCTGCCAAATCTTCCACTAAGAAATCAAGATCTTTTTTTATTCTTTTAAAAAATTGTGGTTAACATAAGTTCAGTTTTGTTAACATATAACTTAATATATTATATATTATATTGAAAATAATATATATAATTGATAAATTATTAGTGCTCTTTGCAAGAAAAACTGTTGTAATTTGATGTTCAAATAGAAAAGTATGATTTTAATCGAATTGTATTGAATTATTCATAGTATTTACTGTTTTTTAAATACAAATTTTGACTTAGAAAATAATCCTAACTATGCTATCTTCGATCAATATGTACCATGGTGAAAAATTTAATAGCATTACTCATTTAATTGGCTTTTTATTGGCACTAGCAGGTGCAGTTATTCTTTTATATTATGCCACTAGGTTTAATTGTAACTTTCAATTTACTAAGTGGTAATGCACAGGCGGTGCAAGGACGAGTTTTCCCTTATTTATCACCTTACGGCATAGAGGAGGCGTGTATTATCACAGCTCACTTACCTGGCTCAAATGAGCTTTACTCAAAAAAAAGATATAGAGCACGAACAAGCTCTTTGTAGTTTGGATTTTTATAAAATTCCGCTTTGCCCTAAAACATGGAGCACTAGCTCCGCAACTGTGTTAGCAAAGCCTATTCAAAATATTTCCATAGCAACTTATGAAAGCACAAAATGCTCTAAAGCCAGTATTGGTAAAAAATACGGAAAATTCAAAGTCTCTATGAATCAAAAAGACACCAGCGGAACATTCAGCAAATCATCACTCGTTTACTATCATTTGTCTCGTTATTTAAATACTGTTGTCAGTGTACCAGTAGCTGTTTACAGAACTATGGATCGCAAAACTCATCTCGAAAGAGTTTCATCAAAAGCGAAAGGTCTAGGAGGTATGAATATCGCTGGTTGGAAACACCTTGTTAATGCCGAGCAAAACCCTTCTTCTAATGTGCCAGTTGAAGATCTTTTTACTGTAGATTTAAAAACTATTTACGGAACGATTACTAAAGATACAGGTGAACGCTATGGTGCGGAATTTAATAGTCCAAGAGAAGCTGCTTGGGGTGCTCCACAGAGCGTTCAGCTTCAAACAACAGCAGCTTTTGTTGCTCTCAGAACAGCGGGGGCAATTAAAGATGCGACCTCCGCTGGTGAGCGATCAGCCCGTAAAAACGCTACAATGAATACTGCGCTTGGCACTAGCCCAGTTCACCCTTACCAAATGGCCTTATGGATGCAAGAAGCGAGTGAAATTGCTTTACTTGATTATATGTTGAGCCAACAAGATCGTATCGGAAATATTGATTTTGAATGGAAGTGGGTTTGGTTAGAGAATGGAGGGAAAAAATTTCGTGATGCCGATGAGGTTACATCTACAAATCGCTCAATACTCTCTAAAGTGAAAGCGCCAAGCGATATTGCGGTGTTTAAACCTATTCTTGTGCAAAAAACATATATTAATGATAATGACGCTGGCGTAAGAGCTTATGCAAATTTTGCAGCTAAATCAAATATGCTTTCAGGATTGAAACATTTTAACTTATTTACTTATCGACAGCTTTTAAAACTGAATCAAGATCTGCAATCTCAAGGCGAAATTTCAATTTACTTACGAAATGCTTTAGAACTTTCTTCTGGTGGTGTTGCGCGTTTAACTAAAAATACAGATCAAGCGGCTAGTATTTTAATTAAATCTTGTGAAACTGGTGGCTTACAGTTGGATTTAAACTCTAAAGAATTTTTTGAAAAAGGAACGACAATAGTTCATTCAGTTAATTGTCGTAACCCTTAGAAAACATTAGCATTATATTGTATCTGAAAATACAAATACACAATTAAGAACTTAACACTGAATACTAATTTATGTTAAGATGTGTTCGATAGATCTGCCTAGGAAAACAAACTACAATGTCTTATTTGTAGTTTGTTTTAAAACTTAATCAAAAATCTCCTCTAAAAAACTTTTTTTACGTTTAGGTTTGTACTGATCAAATATTCTTGACTCACTCTGTGGTATATTATCTTGGCTCGAAATTCTGTTATTTAGATTATTAGAATTTTGAGATCTTTCAATTATCTTATCAAGTTCACCACGATCTAACCAAACCCCCCGGCAATCAGGACAAAAATCGATTTCAATTCCTTGGCGGTCGGACATTGTTAAACTTATATTCTTACATACAGGGCATTTCATAAATAATACCTCCTATTTATTTTAAATATTAAATAATTGAAGAGGCTTTCGAAAATAGATAATAACGAACTTCATTATCGATTTAACCTATTCAGCTCAATTTTTGAAAATTAAAATTGAGTTTAATTTTTTACATATTGCTTTATTAGTTATATATGATATTTTGAGTATATGAAAAAAATGCTGATTAAAGTGCAAAAAAAACAAGATTTTTTAGATTTATTTACAGGCCTTTCAAGGCAGCGCTTGGAGCTTATTTGGGAAATAAAACAAGCAAATCCAAGTTCAGTCTATGAGCTTTCAAAACTTTTAAACAAAAGCCAACCTTATCTTCAAAAAGAAATTAATTTTTTAGAAAGTAAAGGGCTCATCACCTTAAAAAAGAATAAGGTTAATGGCAGACATAGGGTTAAGCCAGAAGTGATTTATCAAATTTTGGCAATAGAGGTAGATTTTTCAATGGGTGATTCTAGAAAATCATCTGCAAAAGCATAGAGGACTGCAAAGAAAGAGCCTGAAATATGAAAGCATTAGTTAAAATATCTCCTGAATCTAATTTTTTTTCTGATAAAACACAATTATCAGCTTATTCGCAATCTGAAGAGTCCATTCAAATTTGGGCTTGGTTGAATCAAGGTCATTTCGCTGAAAAAACAAAAAAAACATATATTCGCATTGTAAAAGATTTTTTAAATTTTAATTGGCATTTAAGCTTAAAACAAATCACTCCAGCTTTGGTGACTCTCTACTTACGCAAAAAAGACAAAGTCTCTGCTTCAACCCGAAATTTGCATCGTAATTGTTTATCTTCGCTTTTTCAGTATTTAGAAAATGTGGGTTACATAGTAAAAAGTCCTGTTAAAGCTGTAAAACAAGAAAAAATCACAGAATCATTTCATTATAAAGTTTTATCACATGATCAAGTTAAAAGAATGACTGATAAATCTCAAAAACAACGTGATAAACTGGTGTTGCAGATTTTATATTTTACTGGTCTTCGCGTAAGTGAATTGGCTCATATAAAAGTGAAGGACTTTCGCGCTTCATCAAGAAAAGGAAGTCGCGAAGGCGCTTATTTAACAATTTTAGGTAAAGGAAGTAAAATCAGAACTGTTCTTACTGGAAGTTATCTTTGGAAAGAAGTTCAGAAATTTATAAAAAACCAAAGATTATCCGTAAATGATTACCTTTTTAGTTACGAAGGTGCTCCTTTATCTAGGATAACGATTTATAAAATAATAAAAAAAGCAACATCTGATGCTAAAATTAAAGTGCCTGGCGATAAAACTCCATCTCCACATTGGTTTAGGCATACATCTGCTATTCATGCTTTGGAAAATGGGGCTGATATACACATAGTTCAAACTACCCTTGGGCATGCATCCTTAGCCACTACAGGACAATACTTAAGGTCTAGACCTAAAAAATCAAATTCAAGCTATTTAAAGAAAGTTTAATTTTAAATTTATTTTAAGATTCTACTTTTTCTAGATGAGATAATAAATCTTGAAACATGCCCAAGTAATCTTTTTGAATTCTTAATAAAACGCTTTTAGCAATCTCTTCATGATAAGTATGCGAAGTTATTAACCCGGCCGAAAGTATTTGGACAATTTGTTGAAATTGTGATTTGATTCTTATCATGCGACAAGATGCTAGGAAATTAGATCACAAGACATTGGAAGCGCTTCGTATTCGTGGGGTTAAGCAGATTCAAAGTGGTGTTAGCCCTGAAGAAGTGAGGCGAGTATTAGGTTTGTCTCGATCAACAGTTTATAATTGGTTGGCCCAATACCGTGAACATGGAATGGATGGATTAAAAGCAAAGAAAATCAGTGGGCGTCCGCCAAAAATCAACGGCAAGCAGATGAAGTGGATCTACGACACGATTGTACAAAAGACTCCTCTCCAATTTAGGTTTGAATTTGCTCTCTGGACACGGGAAATGATCCAGAAAATTATTCGAGATAAATTTGGAATAAAACTGGGCCTATCCTCTGTAAGCCGACTTCTGAGGCAGTTGGGGTTAACCTGCCAGCGCCCCATATTCAAAGCCTGGCAACAGAACTCACAGCAGGTAAACAACTGGCTTAAAAAAGTATTCCCGAAGATTAAAGCTCGCGCCAAGAACGAGAAAGCAGACATTTATTTTGCTGATGAGGCTGGTGTCAGGAGTGATTACCATAGCGGAACAACATGGGCACCCAAGGGCGAAACTCCCGTTGTCGAGGCAACTGGCGCCAGATTTTCTGTGAATATGATTTCAGCCGTGAGTCCCCGAGGGGATTTTCGATTTATGGTTGTAGAAGGGTCAATCGGTGCAGCTGTTTTTGTGGAATTTTTAAAGAGACTGATGACTGGGTCGAAGAAGAAAATCTTTTTAATAGTCGATGGCTATCCAGCACACAGATCAAAGAAAGCAAAGGAGTTTGTATCTTCCACTAAGGGAAAGCTAGAGTTGTTTTATCTGCCGCCGTATTCTCCAGAGTTAAATCCAGATGAGTTGGCGTGGAACACTTTGAAAAATGGAATTGTTGGCAGATCAACAGTCAAGAGCAAAGACGAGTTGAAGTCTAAAGTCGTTAGTGGATTGCGCAGAATTCAAAAATCTCCCAACCTTGTTCGTTCTTTTTTTGATCACGAAAATACAAAATATGCGGCTTGATTAAGTCCAAATACTTTCGGCCGGGTTAATA
>JBKBTW010000051.1:0-14125 GCA_046291245.1 Pseudobdellovibrio sp.
CCAACGAAGAGTCCTTTAAAAACAAGATCTTACAACGATGTGGCTTCATAAACTCTAGAAATCTCAACACCAATGGATGGTATTGGCATGTGACTACACCCCACTAATTGATAGAGAGGCGCGCAAACCCTTAACGTAAAAATGTCACACCTGACATTTTTCGACACTGCGTTTAGCTTTAGATCAAATCAGTAGTGCTTATACGGTAAAAAACTCTGGCCTAGTTTTTGTAAATACTTGCGATAGACGAGGGTATCAATTTGAAACTAAAAGTATTTTTGCACTATCTTACAGTTTTCAGTCTTTCTGCTTTAGCAGGAAGTTTGTACTTTGCAAAAGATGTTTCTTTATCTAAAGAAGAAACTCACCAAATTAAGGTCCCTAATTTCGTACAAGTGAATATTAATCAAAACGAATTCATTACACAACTTGCTGAGGATCCTACACTTCTAGACACAGTCACGGATATTTTGCACGCCAATCAACAGCAGTTTTTAAAAATAGCTTCACCTATCTACAGATCAACTCACTCTTCTTATATTTTCTGTATTTACGAAAGACTAGATAAAGATTTACATTTTGCTCTTCTAAAAAAATCTGACACAAATGCACAAATTAACTTAGTTTCTACTTTTAAAGTTAAATATATTAATCATAATTCACTTGAGTTATCCTACGGACACGTTAAATACTTATCTCAAGATGAGTTTAATGAAAAAGCTCTGAAGCTTGCTCAAAGCTTTCAATTAGAGGATAGTTTTTAACAGATACGGCTACTATTAGTTGCCCTAAAGATAGCGCTCTCAACTAAATTCCTTATATCTTAATAACATTAGATTCGTACGAAATAACTTTATACTCCGAATAACAGCTTTCTAAAATAGATCATCTCGATAAAATAACAAAGGCCACGCATTGAGGAATATACATCCACTCAATCGAGGCCTTTTTTTGACGAATCATTATTTAAAAAATATTATTTTCCTAAAATATAGTAAAACATAAGTGGTGCAACAATAGAAGCATCACTCTCTACAATGTATTTAGGTGTATCAATACCTAACTTACCCCAAGTGATTTTTTCATTTGGAACAGCACCAGAGTATGAACCGTACGAAGTCGTCGAATCACTTATTTGACAAAAGTAACTCCAAAGCGGCACATCATCATGTTCTAAATCCTGTGATAACATCGGAACAACACAGATAGGGAAATCTCCAGCTATACCACCACCAATTTGAAAAAAACCTACTTCTTTTTGAGTCGCTGTTTTCATGTACCAATCAGCCCAGTAAGTCATGTACTGAATACCTGATTTAACAGTGTGGACATTTTTAATGTTACCTTTAATGACGTGACCAGCAAAAATATTTCCTGTTGTCGAATCTTCCCAACCTGGAACAACCATAGGAAGGTTCTTTTCTGCTGCTGCCAGCAACCAAGAATCTTTAGGATCAATTTGGTAATACTCTTTCAGTTTTCCACTCAATAAAATTTTGTACATAAACTCGTGTGGAAAATAACTCTCACCTTTATCATCAGCATTTTTCCACTCTTCAAAAACAGCTTTTTCAATACGACGAATGGCTTCTTCTTCAGGAATACACGTATCTGTTACGCGATTTAAGTGTTTATCCAATAACTCTTGCTCTTGCTCAGGAGTCAAATCACGGTAGTTTGGGATTCTTACGTAGTGATTGTGCGCCACTAGGTTGTAAATATCTTCTTCTAAATTAGCACCTGTGCAAGAAATAGCATGAACTTTACCTTGACGAATCATTTCAGCCAAAGAAAGACCAAGTTCCGCCGAACTCATAGCTCCGGCTAAAGTCACAAGCATTTGACCGCCATTATCGATATGTTTTTTATATCCAACAGCTGCATCTTTTAAAGCTGCCGCATTAAAGTGACGATAATGATGATCGATAAATTGTGTAATTGTCATTTTTAACTCCATTTTGTAGTACGCAAACTTACTTAAAATAATTCAATACTTCAAGCAAAGCTTATATCATAAATTGAACATTATTTAATCAAACGCTAAAAAAAAAGCAATAAACAGAACACGTCTTAATTAGGTCTGTCATGCAACAACAAGGGAAAACTTAGAAATAACTTCTAACTCTTGTTTTCTTCTACCGAATCCATCCAAGATGGCAAATTTTGGTTTTGTTTTTTCATTTTATACCAGTGGTACAAAGTGACAGATATAACAGTCAACCCAGCTAAAAAAACCAACAATGAAAAACCAAAAAAAATAATTAAACTCATGCCAACTCCCTAGACTCTTTAAGTCAACTGAACAGGATTTTTAAACGTTCTTATTTTTTACGCCCTCTAAAATATCTTTAACAGTCCACGAAGCCATCGTTAAACCGAAAGCTCCTGTGACAAAACTTGCTGTTCCATAAATTACACTTCTGTGTAAACAACTATGAGGATCAATTTCCCCTTGAGGGCAAACACATTTAAAGCCTTGGCCATTATCATATTTTAATTCGACAGGAGTCATAGGTGTTTCATCAGAATAAACACACGGTACGTTGAAAAGATCTTTTTTACCTCTTGGGAAGTTATACTCCTGACGTAAAATTTTTCTTACTGAGTGCGCTAAAGGATCAACTTGAGTTTTAGCTAAATCTGCAATTTTAATTTTTGTAGGATCCATTTTTGCAGAGGCCCCACAGCTTGTTAAAACTTTTAAACCTCTGACTTTACATTCATTTATCAAATGTGTTTTAGCAGTTAAGTTATCAATGCAATCCAAAACGTAGTCAGGTTTAACATCTAAAATTTTTTCTGAAGTTTCTTTATTGTAAAAAATAGGCATTGCTACAACTTCAGCTTGTGGATTGATTTTGCGCAGTCTTTCGGCCATGACTTCGGCCTTTTTCTTTCCGACCAAACCTTGAAGAGCATGCAATTGGCGATTGGCATTTGTGATACAAATTTCATCATGATCGACTAACGTTATTTTACCAACGCCAGAACGCGCTAAGGACTCAGCAGCCCAAGAGCCTACTCCGCCTAACCCCAAAATCATAACATGCGTCTTAAAAAGTTGTTTCATCGTCTCATCACCCACAAGACGACCCATACGATCAAAACGACGGTGCAACACATAGTTGTCTTCTTTGATTTCAAATTCTTTACCGACTTCTAGGGCTGCTTTTGCGTTTACTACCGTTTGATCTGATTGTTCTTTTTGTAAATTTTGAACTTCCATCTGCGCTCCATTACAACTTTATTGAAGGAGCAAATTACCAAAATATAAGCTATCTGAAAAGAGATTTAAAGTTGCTGGTGGTTTTTTCCAAAACCTCTAGAATCTCTATATTTTTAATTTCAGCTACAGATTGAGCCACATTTAGCACAGATAATGGGCTATTTATCTCTTTCTGCCACCCTTGAGGTGATTGGTCAGGACAATCACTTTCGATCAAAAGCCTCTCTAATGGAATCTTTGAAATAGCCTCTCTTAATTTTGCATTTTTAGGATAAGTCACGGCTCCCCCAACGGATATAAAAAAATTTAAATCTAAATATGACTCAGCCACATCAATCGAACTATTAAAAGAATGAACCATTCCTCCAACTTCACCAGCATCCCACAAATTCAAAATTTTTAAAGCCTCATTATGAGCTTTAACGATATGCAAAACCAAAGGTTTTTTATAAGCTTTTGCCAGTTGAATTTGATTTTCAAAAAATTCAATTTGCCTCAAAGTAGCTTGTTCTTCCGCGTACTGCGCTCTAAAATCTAATCCTGTTTCACCCAAAGCTGAACTTTGAGGGAGAAGAAGAACTAAAGCATCTAATGCCTGCTCACATTCATCACTTGAAGATTGGGCTACGAAATAGGGATGTAGACCAAAAGAATTTTTAAAATTCTGTGGATACTGCTCAACCAATTTTTTTTGACGAACCCAACCTTTAGGGTCAACTCCAGCTTCTAAAAAATAGACGATGTTATTTTGACTACACTCTTGAAACCACTGATTTCTTAACTCGTCTGAAACTCTTTTGTCACTCCAATGCCCATGAGCATCTGCATACATAAACTAAAATCCTAGTTTTTTCATAAGATCATCAATATCAGCTTGTCCCATTGGGTTAGATCCTGTTGTACTTGCTATTTGAGGAGCTTCCGTTTGCTTAATGAATTGTCCTGATACCCACCTTACACGCTCTATGAAGTTTGGACTTATGCATTTTTTAAGTTCATCCATAGGTAACTCAAGTTTAGGGATCAAAACCTCTAGCGCTTCGGTCGCATCTAGTAAAAGTGCTACTGTGACTTCATATAGTTTAGGGTTCGATTTAACCTCTGCAGCTTTGTAGGCGACGACTTTACATAAAGATGTGTAATCAGATATCAAATTCAAACCATGGTCTGGTGGAGCCATTAAAGCAATACTCCGAGCTGTTCCCATAATACGGTCGATTTTATTGCCATACTCACACAAACGTTCGATTTGAGAGAAATCTCCCTCCATCGATTCTAGCAAATCAACCAGTTCTTCAATTAGCCCTTTGGATTCTTCGTAAAAATCATTTAGAATTTCTTTATCTATAGACATATAAAATTTAGTTTACCATCATGGAGTAAAATAGCAATGGATTACGTATCAATTAGAGTCAGCACATTAAGAGGCGATCAAAAAATTGCGTTTGATACGTACATAAAAATTAATGAAAAATGGATTCTTTACTTACGTCAAGGTGACTCTTTTGAGGGAACTAGACTTGAGCGTTTAAAAGCTAAAAAATTAAAAAAAATGTATATTTTGAATCAAGACGAACCTAAGTATCTTGATTACATGCAAAAAAATATCGAGATGGCTTACGACGATAACTCCGGAAAAGACATCCAATCTCGCTCTGAAATTATCCAAGGAGCACAACAAAATAACGCAGAAGAAGTTTTCGAAAATCCAGAAAATGCAATAGCCTACAATGCGGCCAAAGATGCCTCTGGACGCTATGTAGATTTTCTTATCAAGAATGTTGGCGCTATAAAGGCTATAGTTTCCACCCCCAATGTTGATCAAAATCTCGCTCATCATGGAGTCACTGTTTCTACTTTAGCAGTTGCCCTCGCAAATACTCTTAAACTTTTTGATTCTAAACAAACGCAATTTCTCGCTCTGGGCGCACTTCTACATGATTATGGGCATTACGACTCCCCTGTGAAAATCAATCAGCCTTTAACTGCCCTCTCCAAAGAAGATCTTGAACTTTACAAACAGCATCCAAAAATTGGCGCTGAAAAAGTTAAAGATAAAAATCACTTTGATCAAGCTGTTACGAATATCATCTATCAACACGAAGAGCACTGCGATGGCACTGGACCTTTAGGCTACACAGAAAAGCAAATAGATCCATTAGCCCTTGTCGTTGGTTCTGCAAATGCCGTTGATCGACTTATGACTTTCGAAGGTGTTCCGCGAGACCAAATCATTAAAAAGATTATGTTTGATAATGTAGGTCGCTACCCGTTGAATTACATCCAGACATTGGGCGAGATTTTAAAACAAGTTTCTCTGTAGTCTAAAACTTATACAAAAAAAAACCGATAAACGACACATTAAGGAGTCTTTCATGACAAACTCATCCGGTCTTATTGGATATGAAATAAAAACTGTATCTGGTTCTATATTAAAACCTACAAGTGTAAATTTATGGAATCAAAAATCTAGATTTTCTGAGTTTACCCCTCATGAGCCATTGAAATTCAAAGCTGATGCCTTAATCGGATTACAACTTCAAAAACTGATCCAATTTAAACACACGAGCCCTGAACTTAAACAAACATTGGAAGATTCGATTAAATCTTTTTGTCCTTATACAACTCTCTACAAAAACAGTTCCGAAAGAGTTCCTAAATCAAACACACCTGCTCGTTTAGAATTTGAAAAAATCTCACACCAATTTGAAAATGACTGGTTTAACTTCTGGGATGCTCAAGCTTCTGATTACAACTTATCTTTTAACAAAGTCGACCAACTCATTGAGATTATTTCTGATTTTGAATCAAAAATTAAAAACCCACTCCTCTATAATTTTGATATTAAGTTCTCTACAAAACTGACAGAACACTTGTTAACTATGTACTCTTTTTTATTTCATTTACGTTCTTTCATAGCTTTAAATCACAACGCTTTAATCGAGGACTCTGCATTTCAATCTATCAAATGTGACTCTATTTCAGATTATTTGCCTCGTGTTGATTTCACCACAAATGATGCCCTTATTTACTGGCAATTTAAAAAACTTTCGACTCCATTTGTAAATCACAAAGACAAAGACATCCGTATCGAAAAATTATTTGTCGAACCTATGCAACGCGCATTTAACCAGTACAATCACAACGCATGTGCTTTAATAGATCAACTCCCGCAAGCGTTTTTATCAGAACACGCTTATTCCGAACTAGAGCACAAACTGCATCAAGCTCAAATGGATTGGTTACTTGGAACATCTGCCGGATTACTTTTTAGAGTACGAGAAGAGCTTTATGGCCTATACCATGGATATGACAAAGTTTTTTGGCTTGAAGCTTCAACGTTTGCAACCCAAAAAGCCCTCACTTTAAAAGTCTGTGTCGATATGCAAGACTGGATTCAAGAGATAAAGGCAGCTTAATAAAGTAAACTATCACAGATCGGGCTCTCTTCAACACCTCGTTTTTGGCCGCAGATCACCAGCGAGGCTTGAACAAATATATATTTTCACCCAGCCACATCTCAGTGTTGAGATGTTTTGAGCTTTCGAGATTCTTGCCATTTCTTATAAAGATATATCAGCAGCACAATTCCTAAAATCCCAAAGACTACAAACTTAAACTGTTTTAAAACACCTAGAATATCCTCACCGTAATGGGCTATAATTAAAATTTGAGTCGGCACAGAGATCAAGGCCGCAATCCCATCCACAAAAGCAAATTTCCACGCTGAAAACTTAACCATTCCACAGGCTAAATGCCCAGGAAATCTTATACCGGGAGTAAACCTAAAAATTCCACAAGCTAAAGCTCCGTATTTTTGAGTCCATTGCTCAATTTTCATTCTATTCTCGGATGAAATAAATCTTTTTACCGGACCCCACTCAAATACTCTTGGACCAAAATAACGTCCAATCCAATAAATCAAGAAATCTGATCCCCAAACAGCCAAAAATGCCACAATCGCTGCCGTAGTAGGATGCACATACGGTGCGCCAGGAAAAGGTGGTGGATACTTATCTGGATGAGCTCCCATGTAAGCCAACACACCTACCGAGACAAGAGTGACCTCTTCTGGAAGTGGTAAGCCTACGGCTGATAACAACATCATGAGTATTAAAAAAAAGTATATCCATTCAGGCTGAAAAGCATACGGGGCTAAACACGATAACTTATCCGCATGGTTAAACAGGCACTGCATCGTTTCTTGAATCATGACAATACTATGAATCTAAAACCTCACATTGTTAAGATCTTGGTAAATTAGATACACTGTGCTATTTACTTTTTATGTCTTCTTTTGCCAATCAGATCATCACATCGCAAGGTTTTGAGTACGGAGTAAAGCATTTTTTAAGTCAAAAAAATGGCAATACTCTTGATATTATCTCAACAACACTCACCCTCTCTGAAGATCAAACCTTATTTCTACTTCAACTTGGATGTGTGTATATCAATTCAAAAAGAGTTGATAATCCTGCATTTACAATCAACACAAATGACCACATCCGTGTTCACACAAAACCTCGCCGATATCAGACACACTACGACTGGAAACATTTAATTGCCTTTGATCATGTGGATTTTGTGGTCCTCAATAAACCAGCAAATCTACCAAGCCACCCCTCAGTTGATAATCAACTTGAAAACTCTCTCACCCAGCTCTCTCTTTATTTAAATCAAAAACTTCATGTGACACACAGATTAGATTCTCTCACCCAAGGCTTGATTGTGTATGGAAAGAACACCCAATTTGTAAATAGTTTTAATAAACAATTACAAAACAACCACATAACAAAAAAATATGTGGCCCTTGTGGAAACAACAAAAAAATTAGACCACCACCTTATTCATTATATGGAGAAAACACCTCGCGCACCAAAAAACGTATCTCCTATATTTCATGAGGGCTGGGATCTATGCGAACTTAAAATTGAAGAGCAAAAAATTTTTGAAAGCTATAGCTGGATCAAAATTAATCTCCTCACTGGTCGTACACATCAAATTCGCTCCCAATGCTCTAACTCTGAAGCTCCCATTTTAGGTGATACACTTTACGGAAGCACTTTCCCTTTTAAAAACGAACAAATCGCTTTAAGAGCGCAAGAAATAGAATTTGTATGGTTAAACCAAAGCCACAACATAAAGCTTAGTGAAGAATTTGATCTTCCACTCAGTAATTAAACAGTGGGTGGCTTGTTTTCAAAATCAATTTAAAAAAATTATGATGATTTAAAACATCCGATCTTGGCACAATATACATCCGACAACGGAATTAATATTTTAGGATTCATCATCGTAAAATAAAATTATCAGTTATATAAAAAAAGAGACAGTGATAACTGTCTCTTTTTTTAGAAAATCAAAACTGTTCTTATTTTATTAAAACAACGATCCACCAGTCATGAGTGAGTAACTTAACTCACGTGATTTATCAGTTCTGATAAGATCCTGCTCAGACTGAAGACCAAATGTGAAACTTACATTACGATCAAGCCGAACTTCCATACCTAATCTATAATCAACAACCGTAGATCTGTAACGCTTTAAACCGTTAGCTTCTGACTCATTTGACCATTTGTCTATAAAATTTAGACCTGGTTTTATAGAGAATTGCTTATTCAAAGAGTACGAAAGCTCTACACCATGTTCAGAATCAGCCAAGGCTGTTGTTTTCATAGAGTTTGGCTTTTGAGGATTCGCATTTGATAGATATGTTGTGCTTCGTTGAAAGTAGTAATTCGGAGTTAAATAAAATCTGATGTAAGAGTATCTTTGATAAAACCATTTAACTTCTTGGCCAATTCTAAGTTTAGATATCAACCCTTGCTCTTTAGAGTCATCGCTCGTTGGTAAATAAACTCTGGGCTGAATTTGATACGTGATATTCGCAGGTAAATAATCTTCTGCAACATTGTAAACTGTCATAACAAAAGAAAAATCTCTAACACGAGCTTTATTATCAACGCTGTCACCATATGAATTTACACCCTCAACTGAGTAACCAAACGCAGGCCTTGCTCCGAAACGTAAATTTTTGTTCACCTTGTAGTTAAATGAAAGATACGAATCAAAAATATCAAAAGATGATGAGTCGTAGTCATTTGCAGCGAATGTTTGCCCACCAATAAAGTAATAGGTAACCCCAAAAGCTCCTCGTTGATTCGCGTCTTCATTTGTAGCAGTCGTCACAGAAGTGTTCGTAGCTGAGTTCGAAGAAGAACCACTCCCTTCATACTCTTGTGCCAACGCCGTGTTAAAAAATAAAATTGAAAGCAAACCGACTGATACCTTTTTTATTAATGTCATACGACTCCCCTAATTAGGCCTATACATCTTAATTAACTGCGCATTAAACTAGGTTTGCACAACCTATCGCATGTTTCGCGATCTTTGATGTTATATCTCTATATCACAGCGCAATATCCATTGTCTAAACTACCCTTATTTTAAACTGTCGATTATGGTCTTAATATGAAAAAAATACATAATCACATTAAGATATCATTAAGCTTAACCGCAGCAATTATGGCCTTAGCTCTCGCGCTCAGCTCATGCACAACAAAAACAACTGCTGGTCAGTCAACAACAAACTCAAACCTTACACCTCAAAGTGTTCTAACTAAATCATCTCAAGATGAAGTCACAGTGATGACATTTAATGTGGAAAATCTGTTTGATACCCTTCACGATGAAAACAGAGAGGACTATAGCTTTCTTCCGTTAAATGAAAAGCAAAAAAAAGAAGTTCAAGATTTTTGTAACAATATCTCCTCATCGCATTTTAAGCGTGAATGTTTAGAAAAAAATTGGGACGAAAACGCTGTAAAATTTAAAATGTCTCAAATAGCTAAAACTATTAAATATGTAGATAACGGAGCTGGTCCAGACATTATCTTTTTTGCTGAAGTTGAAAATTTAAGAATCTTAAATCGTTTAAATGATGAGTATTTAAAAGACATGGGGTATAAAACTCGGGTTCTTTTAGAGGGGCCAGATATGCGTGGTATTGATCCAGCTATCATTTCAAAATATCCAATAAAAGGAAAACCTAAACTTCACCTCATTCCTTTTAAAAACTTAGAACCTGAACAACTTCAAAAAGCACAAAAACTAAGAGGCATACTTGAAGTCACAGTCACACTTCCAAATAAAAAAAATGTCACACTCTTAGCCGTACACTTTGCATCACAAGCTAGCCCAACAGTGTTAAGACTTCAATCAGCCCAATTTCTTAAAAAGAAAATGCTCGAGTACGAAAAAGCTGGTCGCGCTGTTATTGCTGCAGGAGATATGAACACTATAGATGTTGAAGACAAAAGCCATGGTATATTTTCAAATATATTATCACAAGCTGGAGGCGTCTCACATCTAGTTGGATGTAAATCTTGTGATGGCACACACAACTATAAAGGAAATTGGTCTTTCTTAGATGTCATCGTTTTCGGAAATAAACTTTCAACATCTGGGTACGAGCTTATTCCAGACTCTATCACAGTTGTTAAAACACCCGATAACTCTAAACCAAATGGCACACCTTTAAGATTCGATGAAAATAATCGCTCAGGTGTTGCGGATCACTTTCCTTTATTTGCTAAACTTAAAATTAAAAAATAATTTTATTTAGTGAGCTTGCTAATTTAAATGAGAGTAACACAGGATAAACCTAACATCTGTTTAACATCTTCACTCTCTACATCACTTAAAATGCAAAAAGCCCAATCTACACGGATTGGGCTTTTTGCATTCAGTATCCTATTTTAAAGGGGACAGATTATGTTTGAGTCTTTCTTTATTTTATCTATTGAAAAATTAACTTCCAACAAAGGCTCATCTTTAAAATAATCGTGTGAGATCAACATAAGGTCTTGATTCACATGGCTGAGCAACAGATTGATAATTTTGTGCTGCAATAGAAACAGTAGAATCATTGAAGTCAACGATTGTTCCATTTTCTTGATCTTTTTTAACTAAATTTATTTGCCCGCTCAAACTCACACATTGATCCGTAATTCTTAAAGACAAGTCGCCACTTCCTTTTAAAGTGACGGCACCCGTTTTTAAATTGTGACTTCGAGCACTTAAAGATACACCCAAGATCCTAATCTCCTGATCCAAACCAGCTAAACTTCCATCCCACGCAAATTTTATTTGAATTTGCGAATTCAAATAAGATGTTTCAAACTGACTAGGGCTAACTTCTTCCGTTTTAATAATCGTTAACAAATAGGTGTCATCTGAAAGCTTCGACACTTCAGATCTATCATTCATAGTGATGGATTTAAAAAATGGTTGTTTCTTACCTTGAATCTTATAACCACGATTTTCAATTTTTGTCGACTCATCAGCACGCAAGATAATTCTTAAAACCTTACCGTTTTCATCTTTAATTAAACTTTCCACGATGTGATTATATCGAGTTTCAGACTTTGCCGAGTCATTAGACTTCAATACTGATTTGTCTTTATTTTTAACAACCCACTGACTATCTGTATTCACAGCATCACGACCTTGCACTCCTTCTACGATAAGCTGATTAACATCAGCATACGCTGGCGACAAAGCTGCTTTAACTAGAGCTAAAGACTCCCCTACACGATCAAAAGATATAGCTATTAAATTATTATAATCTGTAGGACTTATACTTTTTGAAGAAAGCCCTACACCTCCAGATCCTGGACGGCTTAACTTTTCATCTTTAGGCTGACAAGAAAACATTGAAAGTGCTAAAATGGATACCCCTAGAATCTGAATTTTCATATAATCTCCCCATGAAAACAAATCGCACCATTTTATAGCCTAAAGAGACTCTTTTCGTCGATGAGTTTATTAAAAACTCAACAAACTTAACTTAATCCTGAAAATTCTACCTGTAAAAATGTCATAAAATCGAGCCTGTCGATTCTCCAGTTAGCAAACTGAAACTTAAAACAAATATGTTAGTTTTAAAAATCTCATGAGAACACAAAGACTTAGTCGAAATAAAAAATAAAAAACTATAAGAATCAAATCGAAGGCCTAATTTTCTATCACAATAAAAATTTGATCTTTATTTTTATGTTTCTTGGCATTTAAGCTTTTTGATATTTTCAGAAATTTTATGCTTTAAGAATGAAGCTCCAAATGACTTCTTACATCAGTCCAAAACCAATCCAAATTTGGATCTTGGGATATAAACTCATTCAAAGGAGATGAATCGCATTTCAATCTTAATCTTAAAAAAGATTCAATTTCATCAAAGCCAGGCCCTATCGTCACAACATTTAAAGTATCTAATGTCGAAAGCTTTAAAAACATCGCAGCTAAATCTGCAAAGCTACTGTAATCACTTCGTCTTAATATTAAATCTGGTTCTCTGTTAGACTGTCTCCAACGCTTATATAAAGCTCGTTGAAGTAAGTTTTTTAAGTGAGCTTTTTGATGATAATTAAGTTGATTGTAAGAATCTTCTTCATTCATAACCAAGAAAAGGTCGCAATTAATAAACTCATCAAATGCATATCTAAGAGATTCAATAACCTCCGGTATCCGAAGAAGTGATCTTCGAATAAATACATCATCAATGAGTGCTCCATCCGTGAAGTAGATGACCGTCATAGTCCTCGCCTAGTAGGGACACCCCTACTAGATTTTAGAATACAGCTTTTGCTTAGCTTTTTCCAGTCTTAAGACTAAGAAGAACTCTTTCTAAACCTAAGTCCAGCGCTGCATAACCCTAACTTACATAAAGACATGAAATTGTTTACCACAAAAAGCCACGACGATGCGAATTGACACACCGTCAGTGAGAACTCATGCGTAGCCAGATAAGCGCTTCTGCGCAATTTCTATTTTAACTCACATCGAACTACGTCTTCAGTCGGGGTACATCAATAAAACTTAACTTACTACAGACTAAAGAGTCTAGATTTTTAACTAGTTTAGAATAGTACTCCCTGAGACTTAAGCCTATTGCTATGCTGTAAGGAGTGAATTTAACTAGGTAAAGGACGAATGAAAAAACTCAACCAAGAGCAAAAAAAGCGCATTCAAAAATGGGCCATTTATGGTTTAATTCTTTTTATTGGTTTTGTTACAGCTGATCTTGCTGTCATATATATGCGAGAATATTTCATACCTAATCAAGCACCTCCTAAAAAAGCACCTCAAGATTCAAGCACAAAATACATTGATAGAAGTCAATACACTTCTATTACAAATCGCAATATTTTCTCCTCTAACGGTACAATTCCGGATGCATTAACAGCAAAAAATGAAGATGGCTCCGGAAAATCCGATGTTCCTGTTCCTTCAAGTTTACCACTAAACCTTATTGGAACATTAGTTCACTCAAATCCTGATAAATCTGTTGCAGCTGTTGAAGTTAAATCAAAAAACATGACAGGATCATACATGGTCGGAGCTGAAATAGAAGGTATTGCAAAAGTTGAGAAAATCGAACGTGGAATCCTCTATTTACGCAACAACAATAATGGGGCCCTTGAATACATCGAACTCAACAAAGGCAATAACAAAGTTAATTTTGATGCCTCTAAAGTTTCCACATCCACAGCCAAACCGCAAGGATCAGAGATCCAACAAGTTGACAATAACACTTTTCGAGTCAAACGTGCTGATTTAAATAAATATCTAAATAATTTATCAAGTCTACTTATGCAAGCGCGCGCCATCCCTGAGACAGATAAAAACACGGGAGAAATTAAAGGCTTCAGACTTGTCGATTTTCAAAATGACTCCATATTTGCGCAACTTGGAATACCTCGTGGTACTTTAATCAAGTCCGCTAACGGAGAACCTATCACCAGCGTTCAAGACGCTATGGGGTTATTTAACAAATTTAAAACCGGCAACAAAATAGAGTTAGGTGTTGAAGTGAACGGCTCTGATCAAAAAATAAACTAC
>JBKBTW010000052.1:0-14003 GCA_046291245.1 Pseudobdellovibrio sp.
TACGAAGTTCGTAAAAACTTACAGCCAGAAACTGAAACTAAAATTCTAAAACGTGTTGAAGAGGTATTGCCAAGTGTTGATATCGTAGTTTTAGAAGACTATGCAAAAGGCATTTTTTCTGTCACGTTAGTAGAGCAGGTTGTAGCATTAGCTAAAAAAGCTGGAAAATATTTGATGGTCGATCCGCACCAAACTAAATTTGCAGATTTTTACAAAGGCGTTGATCTTATTAAGCCAAATTACAACGAAGCCTTAGCTCTAACAAAAATTCATGAAGACGATATCGAAAACTTTAATGAACGTGTTTTTACAGTAGGCAGAGCTTTACAAAAAATGACGGGAGCACGAGATGTTGTGCTCACTCAAGGTAAAGAAGGCATGTCGATTTTTTCAAGTGATTCGCAAGTTGTACAAGTTCCAACATTTGCAAAAAAAGTTTTCGATGTGACAGGTGCGGGTGACACTGTTATTGCAGCCTTGGCATTGGGTGTTGCTTCAGGATTGCCATTAGCGCAGGCCTGCGTATTAGCAAATTATGCAGCAGGTATTGTGGTTGCAAAGATTGGTTGTGTGCCGTGTGAGATGTCAGAGCTTGTAGCTGAGCTACAAGCTTAGTTAGTTTTAAAAAAAATTACATTCCTAATTAACCCAAAATTGATTAAGGGTTTAGATGTGTATTGACTCTCAAAAACAAGTCTTTTAAGAGTTCCAACATTTACAATACTAGGTTTGTTTGAAATAACAGAGGCAGTTGATTTAAGTTTAATAATACTTTTATGGTCGGAATTTGTTATAATCTCAGTAAGAAATAGCACCTTTGCATCAGTATATTGGATGTTTGATGTTATATAGGATGAGATTTTATCTTCTGCAATAGGTTGCGCGAAAGTTCATAGATAGCACAGAAGAGCGTATTAGATCGATGTGTTAAGGTTTTAAACAGGTAATTTTTATATTTTATAATTCATAATCATTCTAGACAGGTTAGATCTTTTGTATTAAGTTGAGCGCCTTGATTTAAAGCTGTATATAAGAATTGAATTACATTTTATTGACTGTAATAAGTCACAAAAAAGGTGGCCATAGACGCCGCCTGAAAGAAGGATATGTATGTCATCATCTAACTTAAGTATTCATGATGAAGTTAATCAAACCGCAACTACATTAACTCCAGTAGCCATAATTAATGAAATTCTAGATATTGAAAAAGAAAATAAAAATATAGATAAAACTTCAAAACCAGTTAATTTTTATTCTTTTACTTTGCCAGCTTTACAAGATTATTTAAAAAAGTACGGCAAAGAAAAATTCAGAGCGCAACAAATCTTTAAATGGGTTTATGAATCTCGTGTAACTGATTTTGAACAAATGTCTAATTTATCAAAAGATTTACGAACTGAGTTAAAAGATTTGATCACTTTTGACATGCCACCGATTATTAAACATTTAATTAGTGTTGATGGGACGCAAAAGTTTTTATTTGATGTGGGTCATGGTAACTCAATTGAAGCTGTCGTTATTCCATCTGATGACAGGTTAACATTATGTGTGTCGTCAGAAATTGGTTGTAATATGGCTTGTCAGTTTTGCTTTACGGGCAAACAAAAATTAAAACGTCGCTTAACGGCTGATGAGATTGTTGGCCAGTTTATGCAGGTACAAGATTCGCTTAATAAAGAAGGTAAAGGCCGCCGGTTAACAAATATCGTTTTTATGGGTATGGGCGAGCCGTTAGATAATTCAGAGAATGTGTTTAAATCTATTGAAGTCATTCACTCACCTTGGGGTGTTAATTTATCTCGTAAAAAAATAACAGTTTCTACATCAGGCTTGATTCCAGAAATGCACAAAGTGGCAGAAGCTAAGGTACGTTTAGCTGTAAGTTTAAATGGATATTGTGATGAGGTGCGCTCTAAAGTCATGCCTATCAATAAACGTTACCCATTAAAAGATTTGCTAGAAGAGTGTAAGCGCTACTATCGCGCTACTGGTGAAAAAATCACAATGGAGTATGTTTTGCTTAAAGGTGTAACCGATCAGATTGATCACGCAAAACAGCTCGTAAAACTTTTAAAAGATGTGCCTTGTAAGATTAATATCATTCCTTTTAATGAGCATCCAGGAGCAGGTTTTGAGCGTCCAGATGATAAAACGATTCAAGCATTTCATACTGAGTTGATCAGATTAGGAGCACAGGTGTTATTGCGTCGTACAATGGGACGTGATATTTACGCTGCTTGTGGTCAGTTAACGACAAAAGTAGATCGACCTGAGACTATGGATATCTCAAATTCAAAAATTGGAGGCAATAATGTCAGAAGTTTTAGTAGTGGGCAGCCTAGCCTATGATTCAGTAAAAACGCCATCAGGAAAAGCTGAGAGATCTTTAGGTGGATCTGCAAATTACTTTTCAGTATCTGCAAGTTTATTCTCAAAAGTGAGAATTGTAGGTGTTGTGGGCTCTGATTACTCAGATGCAGACCGCGAAATTTTAAAAAAGCGTGGTGTTGATTTAGATGGGATGCAAGTTGTTTCTGGTAAGACTTTTCATTGGGAAGGAACTTACGAGCAGAACTTAAATGAGGCTGTTACTTTAAATACCGAGTTGAATGTGTTTGCTGATTTTGATCCGCAATTACCTGCGCACTACAAAAACTCAAAATTTGTATTTTTAGCTAATATTGATCCAGTTTTGCAGTTAAAGGTTTTAGATCAAATTCAAAAGCCTTTATTTGTAGGTATGGATAGCATGAATTTTTGGATTGCTTCTAAAAAGAATGATCTTATTTCTGTTATGAAAAAAGTTGATATTGTTTTTGTTAATGAGACAGAAGCAAAAATGTTAACTGGCGAAAATAATGCTATCGCAGCTATTAAAAAAGTAGCTGACCTTGGCCCTAAATATGTGGTTGTCAAACGCGGGGAGTATGGTTCTACGTTGTATTCAAAAGAGCATGGTTTCTTCCAATGTCCATCTTTGCCGATTGAAAATGTAGTTGATCCAACAGGCGCTGGTGATAGCTTTGCAGGTGGATTTTTTGGCTATTTATCGAGTCAGCGCGTAGGAGTAAATGCGACTGAAGGAGCACCTACATGGACGGAGTTGAAACAAGCTGTGTTAGCGGGAACAGTCATGTCTTCGCAAACTATTCAAGATTTTAGCTTAAAAGCATTAAACAATATTGATAAATTAAAATATCAAACTCTTAATCAAGAGTTAGTAAATATTATTACTGTTTAAAACTTTAAAAGATTGTTAATTTCTAAATGGCGTCGAACTATAAAATTGACGCCATTTGTGTTTTTAGTGCAGCAGATTCACATAAAAGGTTAATACAAAATCATTTTAATCAAGTTAATCTAAATCAGTTTCTGTAGCATAGAGTACATCAGCTGTTGCGCGCCATTCAGGAGAAAGTGCTAAACGACTACGTAAAACTGATGTAAATAAATCAATCCAAGTAGGAGCTGTAAAAGTAAAGTTTAAAGCGAGGGCTTCGCCTTTTGCTTCTGTTGAGTGCCAATAACCACGCGGTACAAATAAGAGTGATCCTGGCTTAAGTTCAACGGTTTGAGAATCTGCCGGCATTTCTTGAGGAAGATCTTCATCCATGTAACTATCCATTTCAGGATCTGGTTCTTGCCCTAGAGTGTGGCGAGTGAGTGGATTTATAACCTGTGTATTTGGGGCGAGACGCCAAATTTTAGTGCCTTTGATTTGTAAAACAAAATTAATATTTTGGTCAAAATGAGCAGCCGTTCCTTTTCCATCAGGAGTTGCATAAATTAAACAGCGTGAATAGGTTTGCGAGGAAATACCTAAGTCGACACGAAGTTTTGTAAGCCATGTTTGTAAAACTGGTGATATACGCTGAGCCTCATTAAAGAGTAAGCCCATGCCGTTTTGAAACAATTTTTTTGCATCATGTGCAGTTGTATCAACTGAGCTAGATTCATCACGTAAATCGGGAAGATGGGCTTGAATTGAGTGCGGCCAAACATTTAATAAGTGAGTTAAAGAACTCAAAAAATCTAAATTACGTAAATCTGATAATCTATTAGATTCATGATGCACGATGAAGGGTTTATTTTTTTCGTAAGCAGCAAAAAAGTCTTCAATTTTATAAGGATAAATGAGGGCACTTAAGCTTGATTCCATAAAGAAAAATTAAGCTTACATGAGAAGAGATGCAAGCTTAATCAATTAACTAGCATGCTGAGGGGCTACTTATATGAGCAGTGCGCTGTAAGACTTAGGACGAGAGGTCTTGCTGGATCTCACTTTGAGGCAAACGAGGTTTATTTTATTAATGTTCTATGACTCAAATTTAGAATTAAGTTCGCCACACAATGTACCGATAAAGAACTGAATAATTAAAGGGTTGAAATCAGTATGAGTAAATCAAATGCGAATAAAAATATTCAAAAAGACAGCCAGTCTGCTGACGATATTTTAGCGTCTTTGATGGATGACCTTAAAGATATTGATCAAGAAATTTCGGGAGAGGCTTTAGTTGTAGATTCTTCATCAGATCAAATTCAGAACTATGATAATTTAGAAGATTTAATGAACAATGCGGCTTTTGAAGAGGATTTAAATGTATTGCCTGATGAAAGCTTAGCTATAGATAGTGTTGAAATCGCAGAAGAAAGTGATGATAAGCTCGAATTTCCTATGGATTTTACCGCCGCTCCTGATTTAGAAAACTTTAAAAACAGTGATGCTCTTTTAATAGCCGATGATTTATCAGAAGATAAAGGCCAATTGAATACGCCTTTTACTCCTTATAATGACGAGCATGAGAATAAGATTTCTATTTTTAACGAAACAACTTTAAATGATAAATCTGAAAGTTTTTTCAACTCGCAACCGCAATCTATCAGTACAACTATACAAGCTCAAAATGTAGAAGAGCTGTTATTTAATAATGATGAGAAGCAAAAAGGTTTAGATGTTTCTGAAAAAACGCTAGCTCTTCCAATAGAAAATACGTCTGAAGAGGCTTTAGATGAAAAAACGGTAGCTGTTGCAGGTTATGCTCAACGTAGCAGTGAAAATTATGGCGATAAAGTCAGAGTTTCTGTAGGGCAAGTCCGTGGTAATTACGGCTCTGGTCGTGGCTATTCAGGATGGAACTCATCAGATTCTAATTTAGTTCAAGCTGAAAACTTACGTATAGCTCAGGAAAAAATCCTTGAGTTGGAAAAAGAAAATGAACAGTTAAGAATTCAAAATGAAGAGTTGATAGCGGCTTCGGAGATTGTTAAAGAAAGAGCGGATTTGTTAAATGCACAAATTCATGACTTTAAAAGCGACAGAGATGAACTAGAGCAATCATTCAAAAGTGAAACGAGCGTCTTAAAAGCACAATTAGCTCGTAAAGAAGCCGAAATGGTGAAATACTCCATGAAGATTGAAGAGCTTGATTCGAGAATTAAATTTGATTTAAAAAAAATCAGAGTGCGTGAACGAGAGCTTGAAAATCGTTTAGAGCTCGTGCGCGCAGAAAAAAATGCTTTAGTTAGAACTAAAGATGAGCAAATACTCGACTTAAGAAGAAAACTTGATCAAGCGCAGCTTGAAGTTGAAAGCTACAGGCAAAAGTGTGTAGAATTGAATAAAGTTATCGATACTAATCAAGAGTCTTTTAAGCGAACAACAAGGGCTTTGAGATTAGCTATGGCAAACTTAGAGTTACAAGAAGAAAACAAAGCTATCATTAAAAAAGCAGAATAAAATGGTCAATATTGCCGATGATCAAACGCAACCAGTTAAAAAAGTTAAGTTAGTCCTGAGTGATTTACACTTGGGAAAAGGGCGTTTGCTGGAAGATGGGGGCTTGAACTCCTTAGAGGAATTTTATTTTTCTGATAAATTAGTCGAGTTTTTTCAATATTACTCGACAGGGGCGTATCGTGATTATGATGTTGAAGTTGTTATTAACGGCGACTTTCTTAATTTTTTACAAGTTGATTATAAAGGACATTACTTAACGGCTATTACGGAAACAATCGCAGTTGAAATTTTAAAGTCTATTTTGATCGCTCATTCTCAAGTTTTTAAAGCCATGGGTGAGTTTTTATCTAAACCGAATAGAAGAATAACTTATATTGTAGGAAATCATGATCAAGGGATGATGTTTCAAGGATGCCGAGATGCTTTAGATCAGTTCATAGGACAGCCTTTGCAATATAAAAGCATTATTTATTATGTAGATGGTATTCATATAGAACACGGTCACATGCATGAGGCTGCTAATCGCATGGACCCTCGAAAATTCTTTATAAAGCAAGGTGTACCAGAACCTATTTTGAATTTACCTTTTGGATCTCATTTTTTTGTGGAGGTAGTCCTAAAAATTAAAGAACGTTACCCTCATGTAGATAAAATACGCCCATTTGGCCAGATGATTCGTTGGGCGATGGTCAATGAAACAGCTATGGTGATTAAATCTATAGGGTTATTGATTAAATATGTTTATGGAATAGTTTTAAGTTCAGATAAGCGTTTTAAATGGACGATAAAAAATCTATTTAAAATTTTCTTGGAGAGCGCGATTTTTCCAGACCTAAGTCTAGCCGCAAAAAAAATTCTCACAGATGATAGGGTTCATTCTGTGGTGTTTGGTCATACCCATGTTTATGAATATCGCAAATGGGGACCTCGAAAAGAGTATTTCAATACGGGAACTTGGACGGAGCTTACATCGTTGGATGTGGTTTCTTTAGGACGGATCACTAAGTTGACATACGTTATGTTTGAGTATTCTGAAAATGATTCTAAACCAAATGGTCGGTTAAAGGAATGGAAAGGGTTTCATCGTATTGAGGAAGACGTAGCTGTATCATAATAATGAAGAGCTGAGATCTCGACTGGACTGAAGTTATTTAGAACGGTACTCAGTTGATCCAGAAACGTATTTCTCACATAATATTAAATATGTCGAAGAATAATGAATCACAAGAACGCACAGTCATGGGTCAATTAAGTGATACCTATAAAGGTACACTTAAACAGGCTAATGATGCACCAGCGGCTTTAGTTGTATTAGTGGGTCCTACGGAGTTTGTGGGTAAACAGTGGTTAATCACTAAATCAGATCTGACAATGGGGCGAAGCCCAGATTGCGATATTTATATTGCTGACTCATCTTTAAGCCGTTCCCACGCTCGCATTGTGCAATCAGACTTTGAAACTTTCATTATTGATATGAATTCAACAAATAGAACTTCTGTTAACGATCAAGTTATTGCTCCTATGGTGCAGAGAAAGTTGCACAACAGCGATAAGATCAAGACAGGTAATGTTATTTTTAAATACTTAGAAAAAGGTAATATTGAGGTTGTAGCTAATCAAAGAACAATAGAAAAATCGCAAAAAGATGCGCTTACGGGTGCCTACAGTAAAGGCGCGCTTTTAGAAAAAGGGCCGGAGTCTATCAACCGTGCGAAAAACTTGAATGAGCCACTATCTGTTATTACATTTGATATAGATTTTTTTAAAAAAATTAATGATAGCTTCGGCCATCCTGGTGGTGATTACGTTTTGAAGGAACTTGGTAAGCTTTTACAAGATAAATTAGTACGTAATAATGATTATTTAGCTCGTTTTGGTGGTGAGGAGTTTGTTATCATCCTGCAAGCAACAGCTATTCGCACGGCGGCGGAAGTGGCTGAGCGTATACGTCAAACTGTGGAGCAACATAACTTTACGTTTGAGAATCGTAAAGTGCCAGTGGCAATATCTATAGGTGTGGCTCAACATTTAAAGGATGAAACATGGGAAGCTTTGTATGATCGAGCGGATAAAGCTCTGTACCAAAGTAAACAAAATGGCCGTAATCGAGTGACTATATCTAAATAATTATTATGGAAAATAATTTTTTTGAAAAACTCCCCAAATCTGAAGTTGAAAATATTCTCAAAAAAAAGCAGTTTGAAAGAAGTCAGCTCACGGTCAATACACTGAGAGGCCCAGTTGTGGTAAAAATTGATATTGTTATAAGTGATAACGATAAGTTTGGTCGTGTCAGAATCTTACCTTCCGAAGTTTATCCTCTAAGAAATGAAGTGTGCGCGGTAAGTTTTAGAATAGGAACCAGAGTATATTTTTTTAAAGGCAAAATCGAAATGGATGATATGGGGTTCTTTATGGATATGGGATTTGATCTTATAGAGTTACGTCGTAGACGACATATTCGGTTTGAGGTTCCTTCTGAATATCCATATCAATGTTATGTACACCCATCGGATAATGAAGATGCGAAAGTGCAAGCCAAGATCATTAATTTTTCAGAATCGGGTTTGCGTATTGCAGTGGAGACTGACTTAATCAGTTTTCAAAAAGGTAATGAAATTGCGTTATCTTTAAAGTCAGGCAATAGAGCTACTTTTTTTATAGGGGCTGTTATTCGATTTACTGGCCGCCGATTAAAAGAAAATCCTGAACTGGGTTTAGAGTTTCTCGATGTAGATGACACAAAGAATTATCGTAGATTGGATGTGTGTGAAGATTTGAGTCGTTTAATTGTTCAGGCTAAAAAACGACAAAAAAATTAATTTTTAGCAAAAAAACAAAATATATAGCTTTAATATATCGCGTGCGTATCTTCTACAGCGATTCTGTGTTGAAGAATAAATAATTATTATACTGGCTATTAGATATTTTAAAAAAACAAAATAATATCAAATATTTAGGTCATTATGGCTCTGAAAAAGTTGGCTCATGGATTGCTTTAATATCATGCAAGTGCTGAAAACCACGGAAATGGGTTCCGAGGGAGGGGCGGCATGTAAAAAGGTTAAAGTATTAACCTATCTTAGACAGGGGTGTGTCTATGAAGCAAGAGATCGACTTAAACATGGGTCCAGTTGAGAAAACAGATCTTCAATTAGTCGAAGAAGTTCGCGATGGTCAGCGGGCTTCTTTCTCTGAGCTCGTGAAACGACATCAAAAGGGATTGCTACGGTTGAGTATGAGATTTGTAAAAGACCTAGATATAGCGCAAGATGTAGTGCAGGAAGCCTTCATCAAGTCATATGAAAAGCTCAATTCTTTTGAGGGAAGGGCCTCCTTTAAAAGTTGGCTTTATCAAATCACAGTGAATACAGCTCGTAATAAACTTCGCGAGAAAAGACATGATTTTTCCGACATTGAAGATGTTCAATTAGGAATAAGTGCATCTACCGAAAAAGATTTAGTTCACAAGGCAGTCGGCGAGCTTCTCAATCAGGAGGTTGAAAAACTTCCATTTAAACAAAAAACAGCATTAGTTTTAAGAGTTTATGAAGATATGAGCTTTGCAGAGATCGCTGAAGTTATGGAATGCCCTTATGATACGGCAAAAGCCAATTACAGACATGCTCTGTTAAAGTTGAAAGAAGTTTTTGAGGATCGTAAAGAGTTAAAATCATGGACAAGTGAGGTCGGTGGTTTCTTTACGGAGTTAAATACTAAATATATGGAGGCCGAGTAAAATGAATAACCCTCAACAAGGAAGCAAGGAAACCCTCATTGCTCAACATATGAAAGCTCAAGATCCTATTGAGCTTCCTATGGATGATTTATTTTTTGATAAACTTCACGATAACATTATGAAAAATGTTGAAAAGACCGAGGTTAAGCCAGCTAAGCGGTGGACTAAAACTTGGGTTTTCCTGGAACGAAAAGCCAAATATTACAGGCCGGCTAATAATATACAAAGTTTGCGTGTTGTAAAAATGGCACTGGCCGGAGTCACTTTGACATTGGGCTTAGGTCTTAGCGCGGGAAGCTATATATTATTTAATATGAGTTCTCAGGCTCGAATTGTTAGTAATAAGCAAGCAATTGTGAAAGAAGCGGCTGTAAACCCAGAAGGGTGGATTGAGTTAGCTGCATCTTTACAGAATGATACAGATTTTTATGCAGATGTGGTTAATCAAAAACTAGTCAGAGGTCATGGAGTTGATCTTAAGTTATAATTTCAAAATTTATGAGTTAATGGAAATGGAAGTCCATATCTCATTTCAAGTTGTTTAGTCTCCAAAATATAGACATAATTCAAATAATGTCTTTTACATTAATTAAAAAAATTCTTTATATATTGATTTTATCTCTTTCGATAGAGGTATTTTCTCTGCCAGATACTTTGTCAAAAAATGAGGAAATAGAAATTTCAAGATCTGTAGCGAGTGCAGAAAAACAAAAAGATGAAACAGAAAAAAAGAACTCAGTTGAGGATATTTTTATTTGGAAGATGAGTGATGAGCTTAAACTTACAGCTAAAGAAGAAAAGAAATTTTCTGATATTCATAAGTCTTTAAATAAGAAAAAAATGCAATTGCAATCCGATTTACAAAAATATTCATATGCTTTAAAGACTAATCCTAATATTGGAAAAAATGAAATCGAGTTAACGATAAAAAAATATCGTAGCACGTTGTCGCAGTTAAATAATATAAGCCTACAAGAAGTAGATAAAATGAAGAATTTATTAGGTGCAAATAAATTTTTACAGTATTTAGCCATTAAGCAAGACATAACTTTAAAATTAAAATCTTTGGTCATTGGACAAAATGACGAACAAGAAAAACAAAAAGAGAAATCTAAAATATCACTTCCTCCTCCTAAAGTTATTGAAGAAAAATAATCATTTAGCTTTTAATTGATTTATAATTTGATTTAGATTTTTATCGGCTGGCACATTGTAAAGTGAGCGAATAGTAAAAGCTGGATTTATACTTTTTAACTCATCTAATTGGCGTTTTATAGATATTTTTTGGTTTTGAGTGAGATTTGGTTGCTGTAGTTTTTTTACTAATAAACTTTTTTGTTCTTTAAAAATCTGATGAACTTTAGGGTCTTTGAGTAAAGCTTGAGAGAGTTTTTTATTTAAAACTTCTATCTCTACAGGAGTCATGTTTGATACGGCAATTGCAAACTCAGATCCTTGGCCTTTGAAAGGAATTCCGGAGTTGCCAAGAACTTTTGTTATAGCATTGCCAGTTGCCTCAAGAAGATTGTCTCCGGCGGCTGTCCCTTTTTCAAAATAATTAATTTTTCCAAGGTTTTCAGCATTAACCCAAACAACAGAGTTCTTATTGTCTTTAGTGTGTATGACCGCGTTAGCAAAATCTGCCCCGCTGCCTTTAGATACGTCAATGAGACGAGTTGTTTCATTTAGAGTAAGTTCTTTCACGGAGATCAACTTGTGAGACGTGTATTTTTCGTAGCGAAGTACAGATTGTCCTTCGGCATTTGTATACTGAACAGCAGAGACCTCACCTATTCGGTAGATCTCATCTCGGCGAGTTTCATGAGCTAAACCTTTAGAAGAGGATAAACTAGGTGATGGGGTGAAAGATTTCGTAATATCTTGACCTGATATAGGCTTTTGCGCTTCTGGCATATAAGTAAGATTAGATTTTTTACTTGGATCAGGAGCATGACCACCGTATTTGCTTGCATCAATATTTAAATTTTCTTTTGTAGTGATTTTCATGTTTTTAGCTTGAGCTTCAGCTCGTAATAAAGCTGTCTCGAGGGACTCACCATTTCCTACACGTGTTGAGCCGATGGAAACACCTTGCTGTGAATAGGGTGCAAATTGAGCTAAACTTTGTTGTTGATTTTCTTTATATGCACTAGCAAATAGTTTTTTTTGCTCATTGGTCATAGATGAAATGTTGTTTGCATCTTTGAAAGCTTTAGCTTGAAGGATCTTTTCGTTTCTGAAGGTAGAGTGAACATCTTTACTGTAAACTTCTTTGATAACTTTATTGAGGATGTTTTGTACTTTTTCAGGGTCAGTTTCTTTGATAACTAATCCGAACTCATCGCCACCAAGTTTATATAATTGAGCTTGATTATTTGTCGCTTTTTTCACAGCAGCCGCTACATTTTTTAAATACTCATCGCCGGCCTGTGTGCCCGCACTAAAATTTTTATTTACGTAACCCAAATTATTTACATCTATAAATGCGAGAGTAGATTTTCCGTTATTTTCTTTTAAAACAGACTCTAAAAGATATTTGCCTGTTGGGTTATTGGCATCGATAGCTCCAGTTAGTGGATCAATTTGTACTTCTCGAACTATGGTTTTGATGTCTCCGGATGAGGTGCGAACAGCTTTTTCCATAACGATTTTATCAGTACCATCAAGACCTTTGTATCTCGCTAAAGAAATAGAGTTTGGTAAGTTAGGTAAAATTTTTAGTGTTTCAAGGCGTTTCCCAATAAGTTCTGTGCCCGCTATGATTTTTGGTTCATTTATTCGGCGCTCAAAAAGAGTAAATTTTCTTGATCCTGTGGCTCCCCCTTGTATCTCAATTTTTTTAATTAAACTTGAGAAAATTTTACTAGCACCACGCGTGGCTTTTGCACTTGCACCGGCAACTACGAGTGGATCTAAAATATATGCAGCAGCCCAGCAGGTAAGTTCAGCTTGTGTTCTACGGTCGACACACTCTAAGCGAACAGCTTTTTGTGATAACCACTCTTTAGCAGCATTAATAATAGCGAGATCACCCGATGATTTGTAAGCGGTGTTTGGATCTTCGCCTCGCTTTTTCATTTCAAGAATTTCACGCGGAGTTTTAAGCTTTAAGTCGCCCCAAGTTTCTTGGCTATTTTTTGCTGCGAACAGAGCGAGAATAGGTTCTTGCATAAGTTTTTCATTAGAGTGTTTTTGGTATTTTTGTACATTCTTAATAAGTTCTTTTCTGCAAGCTAAACTTTTATCACAGGCCGTTAGAAAGTTCTTTTTTTGTGTCATATCGGTTTTGGCATTGTCCCACCATTTACTGATAGACTCATAAATATTTGTCATATTTTCGCCAGTGCCGATCAGAAAGCCGCTTCCACAACCTTTTAATGTATCAAATTCTTTCCAGAGATAATCTTTGCAAAAGTCGTTAGGTTTACAACGTTTTAGTGAAAATGTGAATTCAGGTTCGGCTTTGATCATGTTTTGGCAAGCAGGTGATGCTGTCGTTAATTCACAAGCTTGTATTTTAAGTTGAAGCGCTTGTGGAAGTTTATTTGGGGAGCAATTTGTATTGTTTGCTAAACACATTGCTTTAATGCTGGCATCATGAACAGCATCAAATAAAAAAGGTGAAGAAAAAACATTTTCTCCATAAATTATAATTAAGCTGATGTATAAGGTGAACAGCTTTGAATACATATTTTTGTATCGGCCAAAAAGCACCACAATTCGATTGAAAACAGCACAAAAGAGACTCGTTTTGTTAAATTTTTAAGTTAAAATGTTAAATAATCTCTTTACGAGACACTATAAAAAGAGAACAGTTTATAAATTACAAAATTAATTTTTTTAAATCTTCTTCAGGATTGTCGGATTTTTCGAGTTTTTTTATTTCTTGCATAAAGAGAATAATATCTGAATTGCATTTTGAATAAAGTTTTTCAAAATCTGATAAATCTTGCATGTATGTTTTATACAAACCCAAATAAGCATTATTCATTTTAGTTTTTAAAAAAGAGTGATTTAGATTTTTGTTGTTCATTTTAGGAAGTATTTTGTTTTTAAAATCCAGTTGGATTTGCATAAACTTTTCTTCTCTTAGTGATTCATTTTTTTCTATTTGTTCAGAGTACCAAGCCGTTAATTTTTTTATTTCGTCAGTAATGAATTGTGAAAAAATGAAATCATCATGATTTTCGTTTTCAATTTTTTTAACAGTAGGGGATTCGGCACCTTCTAATTTATGGTAAAACATTTCTGTGCCTTTGTTACCGATGAAAACAGCTAAACGCTCATTGAAATCTGCATTGTTTTTTATATAAATTGTGGAGTGAACTGTCTCGTGGATGATGGTATTGACAAGATCATAATCACTGTATCTTAACATGGATGATAAAACAGAATCGGAAAAATATCCTAGGGTCGAATAAGCTGTTACGCCACGGACAAAAGTGTCATACCCTTCTGCTTGCATTTTTTTTGCCTCTTCAAGAGCTTCAGCTTCTGTAAAAAAACCTTTATAGGGCATTTTGCCTA
>JBKBTW010000251.1:0-1869 GCA_046291245.1 Pseudobdellovibrio sp.
ATGCTTCAAATTATCTTTAGCCTTTTCTACCGTAGACAGGTTCAGGTTAACCTTTTAAAGTTGTCCTTTTGTGCTTATATTTTAGTTAAGGTAGGTAGTGTGTATGCATTACGGTGTGAAGATGTTTTTAACCCTAGTTCTATGAGTGATTATCTAAGCGAAAAAGGTCCAATTTCACTAGAAAATATACAGCAGGCGGATCAGTCCAGAAACCTATCTCAATTGGTACGAAGTAACTCCAATCAGTTTTGGGCGTGGTCGTCACAAAAAGCTTCAGAGTATTTTTCTCAAAGCATTCTAAATTTAAAAGGTTTGGTTGTTGGTGATCCACATAATAAAAATTTTGGTTTAATCAGCCTCAATGGTAAAGTTAAATGGTCTTTGGTGGATTTTGATGATCCAGGTTACGGACCTTATATTTTAGATATCGTAAGATTTTTAGCAGCTAGTAAGGCTGTTACAAAAGATATTAAATCTAAAGTATTATGGGATTTTTATTTAAAAGGTTTAAAAGGTGAATCTATAGAGGTGCCTTCAGCTCTAGAGAAATATTTAGACATCACAGCTGAACAGTATGAAAAACTGGAAGCCAATAAAGCGGAAAAGTTTATAAAAAATGATAAGCTTTTGAATGATGGAGTGGAGTCTTCGGAGATTGGAAACGTCACAGTTAAGTCTAAAATATTGAATCTTTTTGCACAGCACTTACCTGATTATAGAATTTTAGACGTTGGAGGGCGAGAAAAGGATCGCGGTGGTTCTCAAGATGCGATAAGGTTTGTGGCTTTAGCAGAGAAAGCAAATGGTTCAAAAGTGATTTTTGAGCTAAAAGAAAGTCTAGGGTCTGCTTTAAGGTTTTACGAAGCTCAATCGCTTGATCTAACAAACATTTTAAACTTCTATATTTATAAAAATAATCCAAGTGCCGTCCTAGATAAGTCGTATCAAAAAGTAAATTTATATATAGAGGGAAAAGATCGTGAGTTTTTATTAAGACCTAAACAGTTATACTTTTTTGACGCGGCCAACAGTGCAAATAATAAAAAAGAATATGCTGAGTTTGAGATGTTGACGTTTTATAATGCTTGGTATTTAGGAAAACTTCACGGAGAACAGTCTCGGGGAAGAATCTATTTAGAGACAATAACTTCTGGCGCAGAGCAAAGTGTTTTGGATTCAGTTAAAGAAATGTCGAAAGATTATTTGGCTTTTTTAGAGAAACATTTATAATTAATAAATGAATGTAAATGAAAAATATGGCCCATTTTCTCCTCAAGAGCTAGAGAGTAAAATCAACTGGTTGGAGTCTCATGATATTGAATTTGAACTGGTTAAAGATAAAGAATCTGAAAGAAGTTTTCAAAACAATGATCCGCAAAATTTTCTGGCTTTAGCAGAGTTTAGAACAAAGGTCTACCTGGCTCAGATATTTTATTTGCAAATTAGCTTTCTTCATCAGCAGCAAAAGCAAGATTTTGAAAAAAACTTTATTGTCATCAATGAGCAAGCTCCAAATTGGTTAAATAAACTGGCTTCACCCATGAGCACAGGAGAGGCAGCGCAAAAACACACTCAAAAACAACGTTTCTGGGCTACTGTGTTAATCTTAACATGGCTTGGATATATTGTTTTTTATTACTTTCGTGAGTAAACTGATGCCAGTGTAAATAGGAGGTTTAAATGGTAGAGTTTGGTGGTGTTGGATTTGTTATTTTGATTATAGTGTTAGCGATTGTTGGCGGCCTATTTACAACAATCAATCAAGGTTCTGTAGGTGTTGTGACCATGTTTGGTAAGTACCGCAGAATTATGTACCCTGGTTTAAACTTTAAGATTCCTTTTATTGAGATTGTTTTCAGGAGAGTTTAT
>JBKBTW010000053.1:0-13612 GCA_046291245.1 Pseudobdellovibrio sp.
CGATGAAGGCTTAGATGGTTTTATTCTTACAAACACCACTTTAGATCGAGAAACGACTCCTTTTTACCCAAAAGAGGGTGGAGTTTCTGGAAAACCGCTTAAAGAAAAATCAATTCAGGCATTATGTACCGTAAAAAAACTCTTAGACAAAAAAAATGAAAAAAAATGCTTAATTTCGACCGGTGGAGTGATGACAGAAGAGGATGTTTTTGAAAGAATAGCTTTGGGAGCTGATTTAGTGCAAGTTTACAGCACATTAGTTTATGAAGGCCCTGGTTTTTTTAGAAAGGTTTCGGATTTTGTCAAACATACAGAACAACAACAAACCAACTCAACACGGAGATCGTAACTCCAATCATTCATCTGAACAGCAGATGAAAAAATCTCCACGTGTAAAGAAAAATTGGATTCCTGTTGTTGCTGGCCTATTAAAAAAAGGAGACAAAATTCTCGTAGGACAAAGACCTGAAACTCACACTTTAGGAGGCTTATGGGAGTTTCCTGGTGGAAAAATCGAAATGGGTGAGTCTCCAGAAATTGCTCTTGCACGTGAACTCAGCGAGGAACTTGGAATCGAAGCACAAGTCGGAGATCTTAAATTAGCTTGTACACACTCTTACGGCGATGTTGGGATTTTAATCTTATTTTACGAAGTTTTGTTCTGGAAAAACGAGCCTCGCGCAAAACATCATACAAGTTTGGAATGGGTTTACCCTATCGACTTGCCAAAACGAAATATCCCCGAAGCCAACAGAAAAAATATATCAAGAATTTATAAAGCTTTTAATTTGTCTGTCGATACAAACTCTTCAGAGAGTGAGAAAAGTGAGTTCAAGTGAGAGTTTTGATTCTGCACCACAAACAATCAGAACAAGCTCACTCTCTCGCTGAAGAACTTGCGCAATCTAATGTTTATACAGATATCACTGACCAACTTAATCCCCTTAGACTTCTTCTTAACAAATACGATCTTATTCATTGCTTAACAAATCATAATGAAATTGGTTTAGCTCATTTTCTTGGAGTATTAACAGCAAAAACACTGAACATACCTACGCTGTTAACTGTTTATAGTCATTTTGAAACTGAATTAAATACACCTTATAAGTTAAACTATTTTGATGCTTTAACCGTACCTTATATATCAGAACTCAAAAAAACTCGTTGGTACAATAAGCCTAAAATGATTTTGCCTTTTTTGCCTTTAAACTACAAACACTCTCCAAAGTGGCCAAATCAACATGAATCTTTTAAATCTCGTAGTTTTGTTTTTCCGATTGTAAGCAGTTTTGATGAGTTAAAATCTGTTAATTTTAGCTTACTCAGAGTAACAAATACGCCTACAGACCTCTATGTTGATGCCAGACTTATGAAAAAATCTCTTCGGAGTTCTTCTATTAGAAAAACATGGCAGAATTTCACTACTGAAAATCCTTATTTCAAAAGTTTTACGCTTTTTACAGAAGATAAAACGTTTTTTAACTTATTTGCAACTTCACAAGTTTATACGTTTTTGCATCATTTAAAAATAGGTGGAACGCTTAATACCGAATGGACCTTATCGGCTTTGTCTTCAGGTAACTTTTTAGTTCTTCACGAGGATCAAGCAACAGCTTTTTCACACTTTTGGAAAACGGAAGAAAATTGTTTTATTTTTTCTTCAAAAGTTCCAACTGATTTTCAATACTCATCATTAAATGAAACTCTTGCAAAAGAAAACTTCTTAAATAAAGAAGATTTCAATACACAATTCAAGCAATCAATAGATCTTAAAATAAATGAGCTTATTAGACTCTATACGAAAATAGTTTCCCAAAAAAGAAGTCTCTCCCATAATGAATCTCAAAAGGTATAATAAGTATGGCAACAGCAGAAGCAAATAATCCTCGCGAGAAACTTCGAATATGTTTGGTCGGGCAAAAAATACAAGTACAAAGTCGTTCGACTGATACAGGGTTATTGTGGCCATTGGCGCGCGGCCTTTCAAAAAGAGGCCATGATGTGACAATTATTTCCTCATCATCACCCTTAAAAAAGAACGAGATTTATCGTGATGGAATAAGAGCTTTTTATTTATTTGAAGGCCAATCACAATATAAAACACTCCAATTTGATGATGCCGTTCATAAAAAGTTTACAGCTCTACACAACGATCGACCCTTTGATATCGTACATTGTTTAGATCAAGGTGGTTTTAAAATAGGTCGACACAAAAAGAATTTTAAAACATGTGTGGCCTATGATGTACAAGCTACATCTATGTCGAGTATTTTCTCAACTCTTGCTGAAAACGATGGAAGTTTAAGTTCACAATTTAAAACATTAATTAAATTAATATATAGATTTGCAAACAGTTATTTCATGCACGACAGAAGTTTGCTCGATACTGCTGATGGACTATTCGTCACAACACCACAACAGCGCTCAATTTTAGAACGTTATTTTTTATTTCCTGACTATCACACCTATACAGTCCCTTACGGAATTAATTTAGGGGACCTCACTCCACGTGCTGAATCTGGAAATTTTAAATTAAAATTTCAAATACCTGAAGATGCTCAAATTATTTTAGCTGTTTCAGACTTTACAAATGCTTCCGAACTTCGCCCGCTTCTTAAGGCTTTTGAACATATTATCATGAAAGATTCCAACGTTTATTTATTTCTTGTTGGCGATGGCCCCCGTTGGAAATCAGTGGAGCATGATATGCTCAAACTCGTTTTAGGCAGCCGTGTGATCATGACGGGTTCTTTAGCCGCAGAAGATTTAATTGAATGTATTTTAGCTTCTTCAATCTATGTGGATTTAAGCTCACGATCCACTGGACTCGAGCCTAGCATGATCGAAGCCATGGCTCAGAAAAAAATTGTTATCGGTTCTGAATTAAGCCCTATAGCCGAAATCATTGAAGATGGACATGATGGTTACTTAGTTAGACCTGCTGACGATAACAGCATTTCTAAACTTTTAGAGAGGATTCTACATTCTGAAGAGTCCTACTCCATTATAGGAGAAGCGGCCCGAGAAAAAGTGATTAAATTTTTTAATCGTGATAAAATGATAGATACACTTTTAAGTGCCTACTACCAAATCATTGAAAAATCACCTTATTTTAAACACCGCAAAAAATAAGTTATTTCTAGTGAATCTCCCTTTGCAAAAGCCAAATAAAGAGCGATAATAGTCAATATTTTCAGTAGTTTAGATAACTGTTCTAATTTAGAGGTTCACACATGACAAAAGCAGATTTAATCAATTTAGTTTCTGAAAAAGCTGGCATTACGCGTGTTAAAGCTGAAGCCGTTGTGAACACTATTTTTGATACAATGATTGAAGCCCTTATGAAAGATGACCGTATCGAGATCAGAGGTTTTGGATCATTTGTTAATAGAAAATATGATTCTTACAAAGGTCGTAATCCAAGAACAGGTGAAGTTATTTCTGTCGAAGAAAAAAAATTGCCTTTTTTTAAAGTGGGTAAAGAACTCAAAGACTCTTTAAATAAGTAAGAGTCTTTTTAATAATTAAATTTATTTTTTCAAACGACTTCCCCATTTTTGCATGGTTTCATTTATCCAGTTTATATATGAATAAGCTAACACTAGGCTTGAGGATCCATTGCAAGAGTCCATCGTATTTTTTGTATTATAAACAAAAGAATTTACTCCAATTATAACAAGCTCATTGTTGTGTTGCATTAAGCCAGCACCACCCGAGTCACCGTTACATACGCCAGGTTTATTTTGCTGATCGATAATAAGATTATTTCCGCTCAAACCTAAATTTCGGCGATCAACGACGGCTCTTCTTAAATAGGGAATCTCACCTTTGTCAAAAGTACCTGTCTTACCAAAACCATATAAATACAAATCGGATGCACTAATTTCAGATACATTCGCTATTTTAAAAATTGGATATTGAGATGGAATATTTTGGTCCAAACGAATCAGAGCTAAATCTGGATTTTCATCCCATGTGTTATTCAGATCTTCGGAGTCATCATAAAGAGGATGATATGTAAAATCTCTAGCTACGATTGTGTGATTTGTAAAACTATATCCACTTGAGCATGTTATGGTCGGATAAAAGCTTGCACTGATTTTGACTGCGCTTTTCACACAATGTGCTGCTGTTAGTAATACATTAGATGAAATTGGTGTAGCCGTGCAATGGGCTTGTTGTTTTTTATAGGTTTTAGTTTTTTCATCAAACCGAACAACATCAGATATTAATAAAACTGCGTTTCTATTATCTGGATTGGAAATTCCTATTTTTTGTCCCTGAATTATATGACTTGAACTCGCTGCTGAAATGCAATCTTGATTTATAAAATCATCTTTAGTTTCTTGCGCCTTGTTTATCCGTAAGGAGCAAGAACTAAAGACTAAGACCAAAGCTAATACGATTTTTAAAGTTCCCCAACTCATACAAGCTATTAACTTTGATTTCCCCATATATTCTCCAGCTATTACGTATCCTAGAGAGAATTCCCCTTGAAATATCCCCATTTTTTATAAACGTACCCCTACGTTTATTCCCCCACATGACTCCCGAAACCGTCTTTTACATAACCGTTTAAGTTATGATTTACAGAAAGATCTTCTTGAGGTTTTTCTCTGTTAAGACTTTATCGTCGTCTTGCTTGATCTGTTTTTAGCGACTTTCTTTGTCACTTTCCACAAAATAATTGTTAGATTGTATATTCAACAAGACTGTCAATGGAGTTTACATTTTTAAGTGCCATATAAAGGCGTTCTACGCCTAATGCAATACCTGCACTTGGAGGCATACCATACTCAAGTGATTGAAAAAAATTATCATCCAGAGTGACATTTTTTTTACCCATCAACTTCTTCTTTTCCAGGTCCTCTAAAGATCTTTGCTTTTGTAAAAATGGATCATTGAGTTCATGAAATGCATTGGCTAATTCAAGTCCATTCCAGTAAATTTCAAAGCGCTCAGCCCACCCGTCTTTATCTATTCTTGCCAGAGCAGCTTGATAAGGAGGATATTTCTCTACAAAAACTAATCTATCCTTCGGCCACTTGTACTCTATTTTATCCATAAAGATGAGATAAAAATAATCATCGATACATGTAGCACTCTTCACATCTATATTTAATCGTATGGCCAAAGCTTGTAACTCTTCACTTGTTGTTTCGGGTGTAAAATCAAAATCGCAGTATTTTTTAAATAACTCTTTTACAGAGTATGTTAAAACTTCTTTTGGCCTCTCGACTTTTAATTTATCAGCTAAAAACTCAATGAGTTCTATGGCATCATGCTTGATGCTTGATAAATGAGCCATCGAGCGGTACCACTCAAGCATTAAAAACTCATAATGATGACGCTCAGTTTTCTCTCCATTCCTGAAAACTGGAGCGATTTCAAATATTCTTTCTGCTCCCATTGATAATAATTTTTTTAAATGAATCTCTGGAGAAGTCGGTAGGAAAAAAGAACGCTTTTCAGAGCCACACTCATAAAGAGTTTCAAAAACTTCCAAGCTTGGCTCTGTTCCAGGGCAATCAACCAATGTGCTGGTTTTAACTTCTAAAAATCTCTTTTCATTAAAAAACTGACGCATAAAATATAAATACTCAAAATAGGACTTTTTCTTGATCCACGGATGATCTTCTGATTTATAAAATCCGCTTCGTTTTGTTAAATTGGGCGTTAATAAAACTAAAACTCCGGCTGGCATTAGAGCTATTAAGTCACCGTCAATTAAAACATCAGAGGCTTTATACTGGAGATTATCACGAAATTTAAACTCTGATACATTATGAGTTCCAAGCCTTAACTGATGCACTCTGCCGTACTGTAAAAAGCCACGTGGGCATTCAGGATATTTTTGCCAATGATTATTTAAAAACTCATCTCTTGCTTTGCTCATTTAAAAAAGATGACTTATAAAACTATTCTATGCAAACACTATCTCTATCTCAAGAATTACCAAATAGATTCCAATCTGTTTTCGAACAAGAATTTAAGCGCTATAAAGATCGCGCTGATTTTGTGGCCTTTAAACTTATCTCGGAAACAACTCGTGACTTAACAGTTAGAAACGGGCTACCGGATGCAATACAAAGTTTTCACGATTTAGGCGTACTTATCGAGATCGTTAAAAATGGCCATATTGGATATGGCGCTACGTGTGCATTAACGCCATTGGGTATTGCAGAAGCTTTTGCAAAAGCAGAGCTTATGACAACTGAAAGCTCAAAGTTCCCAGTAGCTCATTTTGATTTAAGCGTACGCCCTCAATCTGCTGGACGTTATACCTCACAAAGAAAATCAGGATTAGACAGTTTATCCATATCTGAAATTTATGACTTCTTAAAAAAGACATCTTTGAAATTAAAAATAAGTGATAAAATCATTGCAGCATCAGCTGAAGCCATGGTGATTGAATGTCATCAAAAATACTTCTCTTCGGCAGGTGCACATTTTGAACAAGACTTTAATATCGTGATTAGTGCCTTTTCGGCTTCTGCACAGGATGGGCAAGAAACACAAATTCGTTCACTTCACGGAGGTCGCGGTATTTGTTTACAAATCGGAGCAGAGTTTTTTAATTTAGACTCAACACTTCCTCAATGTGAACAAACAGCTTTAGAGGCCTTAGAGCTTCTTACAGCAGAAAACTGTCCTACAACAACATGTGACTTAATTCTCGCTCCAGATCAAATGTTACTTCAAATTCATGAGTCTATCGGACATCCTTTAGAGTTGGATCGAATCCTCGGTGATGAAAGAAATTTCGCGGGATGGAGTTTCGTACAACCAGAAGATTTCGGGCATCTGCAATATGGCAGCAAAATTATGAATGTTACCTTTGATCCTACAGCGTCCAATGAAATGGCGAGCTACAATTTTGATGAAGTCGGAAACCCTGCAAAAAAAGTTCACCTGATTAAAGAAGGTATTCTCCAAGCTGGTTTAGGCAGTCTAGAAAGCCAATATAGATTTCAGAATCAACATGGTTTAAAAATTCCTGGCGTTGCTAACTCACGCTCAAGCTCTTGGAATCGTGGCCCAATTGACCGCATGGCCAATATAAATTTAGAAGGTGGAACTCACACTCTCGAGGAAATGATCAGCTCCGTTGAAAATGGCGTTATCATGTTTGCCAATCGATCTTGGTCAATTGATGATTACCGACGCAAGTTTCAATTTGGTTGCGAATATGCAAAGCAAATTAAAAATGGAAAGCTTACACAGACTGTTAAAAACCCTAACTACCGTGGCGTAACTGATCCATTCTGGAAAAACTTAAAAGCTTTAAGCTTACCTACGTCGGTTGAAACTTATGGATCACCCTACTGTGGAAAAGGAGAGCCAAGCCAAGTGATTCGAGTAGGACACTCATCACCTTACGCTCTTTTTAACCAAATAGAAATATTTGGAGGCTAATTCCGGCGGATGCCGAAGGTGCGAAGCCTAATTCCGGCGGATGCCGAAGGTGCGAAGCCTAATTTAACAAAGGATTTTTATGATGCAAACTTATATAAATACACTGTCTCAAAAATTATTTAATCTACTGACTTCTGATGAACAACTGGGAATGTTTTTACATTCAGAAGACAGCACCTTCGTTCGTTTTAATAAGTCGCAAGTTAGACAAAACACCACGGTCAACCAGCATGAACTTTCTTTACAATTTAATAAACAAGAGCGCACGATAAAAATGCGTTACAATCTAACGCTAGATTTAGAAAATGATATTAAAACGGGAAAAAGCTTAATAGAGACCGCACGAGAGCAGTTAATGTTTGTTGATCGAGATCCAAAGTTCATTTCTCTTAAAAACAATGGCAACTCAGAATCTTTTAAAAATGTCTCTCGCCCAAGCGACTCTGAAATCCCTAAAATCATTCATGATACATTTGCAGACAGTGATTTAGCTGGCCTTTGGACATCAGGCCCTGTAAGGCAAGTTTCTATTAACTCTGAAGGGCAAAATCACTTTTTCGAGTCTGATTTTTTCTTTCTTGATTACTCTCTGTATAACGGATCTTTAGCAGCTAAAGGGTATTACTCGGAAGAGAACTTCTCTCTTAAAAATTTGCAAGCCCAATCCTCTTTCACAAAAAACAAACTTAGTCTTTTAAATCGTCCTCCTAAAAATGTGCCGCGTGGCAAATACACTGTTTATTTAGAGCCTATGGCCGTGACAGAAATCCTTGGTACACTTTCTTGGGGAAGCTTTAGTCAATCAAATTACAATCAAGGCTATGCTCCACTGAGAAAGCTTAAAGAAAAACAAACATCCCTTTCGCCTCTCGTTTCATTAAGCGAGAACTTAGGGTTAGGCTATACGCCAAATTTTAACTCTCTTGGAGAAATAGCGCCAGCTGAAACCAAGCTCGTAACTCAAGGTGAACTTAAATCACTCCTTGTTAGCACAGCTACAGCAAAGGAGTACAATTTAACGAGCACTTTCGCAGAACCTTCCGAAATTGCAAAATCTTTAGAGCTTAGAGCTGGTACTCTACAAAATAATAAAATTTTATCAACTTTGAACAATGGATTGTATTTATCAAATTTGCACTACATCAACTACAGTGATATTCAATCCGCGCGCATTACAGGGATGACTCGCTTTGCCTGTTTCTGGGTAGAAAACGGTGAAATCGTAAGTCCTATTCAGGATTTACGATTTGATGAATCCATATTTAATATTTTAGGCCAAAACCTTATTCAGCTAACTACGGAGCAATCTACATTTGTAGATGTGGGAACTTATGGCAAGAGAAGCTTAGGGGCTATCAAAACACCAGGTGCTTTAATTAAAAATTTTAATTTTACTTTATAAATATTAATTTTGCATATACAATACAGCCAACATAAGGAGACTTTTATGGCATTAAATAAATTGCAATCTATCGTTCAAAAAATTAGCGAGTCAGATAAAGTAAAAAAAGTAATTTCTGACGTGCAAACAGTAAGCACTGATTTACAAAATAAAATTCAACAACTTTCTGCTGATCAAGCTGTTAAAAAGTACAAAGAGCTTGCTAAAAAAGTTGTCGCTGCGGAAAACAATTTACAAAAAGAAGTAAATAAAATTGTTGCTCAAGTTAAAAAATCTGCAACTGATGTAGAAAAAAATTTAGAGATCTATAAAAAGAAAGCGGAAGCGCAACGAGCTAAAATCGAAAAAACTTTAGCCGCTAAAGCTAAAGAGTTTTCTGGTAAAAAATCTTCTAAAGCAACTAAATCTACAAAACCTACAAAAACTGTTAAGAAAAAAGCGACTCGCAAAAAAGTTGCTGCTAAATAATTCTTCTCTGATAAACGGAGTATATACCCATGCGTGTTATACTCCGCTTTCAAACCTGAAACCTCATTTATAATTCAAACTGTTACAATAATAATCAATTCTAGCCAATCAAAGCTCAGTTAGCAGCATGGCGTTAGGTTAATAATCATTCATAAAACCCACTCTCTGTGCTAGTGTCATTTGGGCTAAAATTTAGTTCTTATACGCATGCAGTATCGCCTGCATTATACATAACAGCGGGAGTCTTAAAAATGAGTTTAGACTTAAACACAAATCTATCTTCTTTACAAACAAACAACGAATTTACAAAACGTCATATTGGTCCTTCAGAATCAGATCAAAAGGCTATGCTTAAAGAGCTTGGCTTTAACAACTTCGAAGAGCTCATCACAAAGATTGTTCCTAAATCTATTTACAGCAATTCTAAAATAAACGTCGGCGATGGTATCTCTGAGTTTAATATTTTAAATAAACTTAAAGGCATAGTTTCTGAAAATAAAATTTACACTTCTCTTATCGGCATGGGGTTTCATGATACGATCACACCCTCTCCTATTTTAAGAAATGTATTTGAAAATCCAGTTTGGTATACAGCTTACACACCTTATCAACCTGAAATCTCACAAGGCCGCCTTGAGAGCTTATTGAATTTTCAAACAATGATTTCAGATTTAACAGGCATGGAAATCTCAAATGCTTCACTTTTAGATGAAGGAACTGCTGCTGCTGAGGCCTTAGTTATGGCGCACTCTTTATCTAAAAAGAAAGATGTAAATGCCTTTGTTGTGCATCCATGTGTACACAAACATGTTATTGAAGTTTTAAAAACAAGATCAGAGCCTCTAGGTTTAGAGATGATTATAGCTGATCCATCAACACACGACTTAAATAAAGAAATTTTTGCAGCTATCTTTCAATATCCAACAACCGAAGGTACTATTGAAGATTACAAATCAATCTCTGATAAACTTCATGCTCATGGAGCTTACGTTATTGCGAGCGTAGATTTATTAGCTTTAACTCTTTTAACTCCTCCAGGAGAATGGGGAGCTGATATGGTTGTGGGCAACTCACAACGTTTTGGTGTACCATTGGGATTTGGCGGACCTCACGCCGCTTTCTTAGCGACAAAAGATGCTTTCAAAAGATCTTTGCCTGGACGCCTAGTTGGAGTCTCTGTTGATAGCCACGGAAAGAAAGCTTTACGTTTAACATTGCAAACACGTGAACAGCATATTCGCCGTGAAAAAGCCACATCCAACATTTGCACAGCACAAGTTTTATTAGCCAATATGGCCGCCATGTATGGTGTTTACCATGGACCTAAAGGTTTATCTCAAATTGCTTTACGCATTCACAAATTAACTCATTTAGCTGTTGCTGGTTTAGAAAAGTTAGGTTTCAAAGCTGTATCACAAAATTATTTTGATACTGTTAAATTTGTAACGCCTAAAGCACAAGAAATTATTCAGCATGCTGAAAAGCTTGAAATTAATCTTTGTAAATATTCTGATGGCGTAGGTTTTTCATTTAATGAAACAACAGATATCTCTGTTGTCGAAAAAGTTTTAATGGCATTTAACCTTGGTCAAAAAATATCTTTTAATCTTTCTGACTTAGAAAGTTCTTTAAAAAACACATGGCCTCAGGAGTTTGTTCGTAAGTCTTCATTTATGACTCACCCAACTTTTAACAGTTATCACTCAGAAACTGAATTAATGCGTTATATTTACCAACTGCAAAATAAAGATGTGACATTAACTCACTCAATGATCCCACTTGGATCTTGCACGATGAAGCTCAATGCTGCCACTGAGCTTATCCCTGTGTCTTGGCCGGAAATCAATAAGATGCATCCTTTTGCTCCAAGCACTCAAACTAAAGGGTACCAAAATCTTATTAAAGATCTAGAGCAAAAACTTTGCGCGATCACTGGTTTTGCAGCTGTATCTGTGCAACCTAACTCGGGCGCTCAAGGTGAGTACGCAGGGTTATTAACAATTCGTGAGTATTTCAAGGCCCAAAAGCAATCTCACCGAAACATTTGTTTAATCCCATCATCGGCACATGGTACGAATCCAGCTTCGGCAGTAATGGCCGGTTTTAAAGTTGTGGTTACCGCGTGTGATGAAAATGGTAACGTTGATTTAACAGATTTAAAAGCCAAAGCTGAGCAACACAAAGATAATTTAGCAGCTTTAATGATTACTTATCCCTCCACACATGGTGTATTTGAAGAAGCTATGACTGAAATTTGTCAAATCATTCACACAAATGGTGGGCAAGTTTATATGGATGGAGCCAATCTGAATGCTCTTGTGGGCGTAGCTCAACCTGGAAAATTTGGTCCTGATGTGTCGCATATGAACTTACATAAAACTTTTGCTATCCCTCATGGTGGGGGCGGTCCTGGTGTTGGTCCTATTGGTGTAGCAGCGCATTTGGCTCCGTATTTACCTCAACACTCTCTTGTTGCAGAAGCTGGCCCTAACACTGGAATCAGCACGACAACGTCTGCTCCGTGGGGATCTGCAAGTATTTTACCTATCAGCTGGAGTTATATAACTATGATGGGCGCGGAGGGCTTACGCCAAGCCACGTATGTCAGCATTTTAAATGCCAACTACATTGCTAAAAAACTGGCTCCCCATTACCCGATTGTTTACAAAGGTAAAGAGGGTTTAGTGGCACATGAATGCATTATTGATATCAGACCACTTAAAAAAGAAAAAGAAATCGATGTCACTGATATTGCCAAGCGCTTAATGGATTATGGATTTCATGCACCAACGATGTCATGGCCAGTTATCGGTACTCTGATGATTGAACCCACAGAGTCTGAATCAAAACGTGAATTAGATCGTTTCTGCGAAGCTATGATCCAAATTCGCAAAGAAGCTGATACATGTCCGGATGTTGTTCGCAACGCACCCCACACTGCGGAAACATTGTTAGCAGCCGAATGGAATCACTCATACTCACGCGAAGTGGCCGCATACCCGGTCTCATGGGTTAAGACAAATAAGTATTGGCCTCCAGTAGGTCGAGTTGACAATGCTTATGGAGATAAGAATATTGTATGTTCTTGTCCACCGCTAGACTCTTACACTTAAGAACTTATTGTAATGCTAAAAAAAGTTTTACTCGTTCGCTTAGATAAAATTGGAGATTTGATCTGCACACTGCCTGCAGATCAAATCTTAGATTCTAAGACTTATGATACCACTTGGGTCATCCAAAAAGGGTTAGGTCAAATCGTTCAAGGTGGAGAGAAACCACGAAAATACATTGAGATTGATAAAGATAATCCCAAAAAAGCAAGATTAGATTTTGCACGTTACTTAGAAAAAAATCATTTTGATTACGCTATCAGCTTTCAATGCCCTTGGTGGGTTAATTATGAAATTTTCAAAGCTAAAATTAAAAATCGCATTGGCGTTTTAAGTCAATGGCACAGCTTTTTATTTTTAAATAAAGGTCTAAGACAAAAAAGATCTCAAGCTCTGCAACACGAGTTTAATTATAATTTAGATTTAGTTAAAAAAATTACTGGCCCCATCAACATTGACAGCTCAAATATTTTATTCAAACTTAAAAAGCCTCAATCTTCACAGACTCTGGAAAAATACAACTTACCAACTCAATACACTGTTGTACATCCAGGTATGATGGGCTCTGCTTTGAATTGGCCTCAAGCAAAATATATTGAATATATACAAAATGAAATCTCAAACGGCCATGCTATAGCGATTACAGGCACCCCAGCTGACGAGCCCTATTTAACTCATATAAAAGCTGCATTTGAAAACCACCCTCATGTCCACTGGTTGCAATCAAAACTTAACTTTTCTGAACTCGTAGAGGTTTTAAACTATGCACAAAAAGTTGTTGTTCCTTCTACTGGCGTTGCGCACATAGCAGCAAGTTTAGATAAAGAAGTTCACGGCATCTACTCTCCTATTCAAGTACATCATCCGAAAAGATGGGCTCCTCGCGGAGAGAATATTCATATCCATATGCCAAGTGTAAAATGCCCCGCCCAGTTTAAATGCTTGGGAGGCAAATGTTCGTATTACAATTGTATGAACAGCATCGAAATTAAAAGCTTTCCCAACTCAATCTAAAATACACCTCCTATTTACAAACGGCCTTTAAAGTGTTTATCTCAGCCTGAGACATTTTGGCTTCAAATAAACATCTCAAAATTTGCTCAGTAAGTACTTCGCAAAAAAGACGAGCTAATCCATTTGCGGCGTTAGCCGCATTAATATCTAACTAAAATTCATTTTAAAAAAATCAGTGAGTTAAAATAATTCCTGATTCTTC
>JBKBTW010000054.1:0-13462 GCA_046291245.1 Pseudobdellovibrio sp.
ATAACAGACTTACCAGTTCCAGAAGAATACAAAAACTTCACTAAAGAGGGTCCAACTTCAGATACACAAAAAGAAAAATTCTGGAAAAAACTGAACAAATCTGTTCTTAAACATAACCTACAAGATAAAACATTTGTTTATTATGTTGATGAACCTAAAACAGATACTTTAAAAAGGCTCGGAGAAGATTTAAGACGTATCAGAGCTTGGGCTCCTGATCTCAAATTTTTAGTCACAACTCCTTACAGACCCTCTTTAGAAGGCGCAGTTAACGTATGGTGCATTAATCTTATTTTATGGAATAGGCCTACAGAGAAATCACCTGATTTTTATCTAAAAAGACAAAAAGAAAAAAATGAAGATCTCTGGTTTTATGTTGGGTGCAATTCTCATGGTTGTGATGGCCCTGAAGACATTGAGAATCCAGATTTAATCATAGATAGAGCCTCAGCTTACCAAAGAGTTTTTCCTTGGGTGGCTTTAAAGTACGAGGCCCGCGGCATACTTTATTATGATACAGTGTATGGATACACAAAAGGCCATGCTGACTCCCCATGGAAGGATGATTTTCATTTTACAGGCTATGGAGAAGGCAATCTCTTCTACCCTTGCACAGAAAAGCTCGGAAAATGCAAAACACCACGCGTGTTTCCCTCTTTAAGGCTTAAAATTTTAAGAGATGGCCTTGAAGATGTTCAAATTATAAAAATGGCTTTAAAAAAGAATCCTAAAATAGAGTCATCAAAATTAATCAGCACGGCTATTAAATCAGAAAGAGATTTTTCACATAAAACACAAGACTTTGAGGCTATTAAACGTCAATCTTTATATGAGTTTAAAGATAAAAAGGATATTAAATAATGAATCATCATTCAGATTTAACAACCAACAACTATTGGAATGAGTACTGGGATAAGTTCAAAGCGACCACATTAGATGAAAATATTTTTTTCAAAAAACTTACTCACTTTTTCCCAAAGTCAGAAGCTACTAATCGTAAAAACTTTATTGAAGTTGGTGGATTTCCAGGTGTCAACTCTGCTTATTTTTACAAATTTTTAAATTATAACCCTTGTTTAGTTGATTACATTATTCGCGAAGATATTATTCATCAAGTAGAACAAAAAAATGTCATCCCGTTAAATACAATTAAAACCTTCAGTGGCAATATTCATGAAATCAAATTGAAGGAAAAATATGATCTTGTCTTCTCTGCTGGTTTTATTGAGCACTTTAAAGATACAGAGATTATATTTGATAAACATGTTGAATTCATGAAGGAAGATGGGTCGCTTTTTATCTCAGTTCCTAACTTCAAAGGTATCTACGGTTTAGTGCAAAAATGGCTCGATAAAGAGACGTATGATCTTCATAATATAGATTGCATGGATCTCAATGTATTTCAAAATCTGTGTAACAAGCATAATCTTAAAATACAGTTTTTAGATTACTACGGGATACCTCATTTATGGCTCGAGCATCCTGAAAAAGTTAATGCCTTTACAAGAAAATTTATAAGACTTATAACCCTTGTTTTAATGAAAACAGGGTCTTTACTAAAAGGTAAATTCTTTTCACTTTACATTGTTCTTATAGCAAAAAAACAATCCAATACTGACTAAGAGTTGCATTTAAAGCAGCTACATAATATTTTATACCAGAAAATAAAGGAATTTTTAATGCACCCTATTCTGTTTTTTATATTTTTGTTTTTAAATACTACAAACACCATTTATGCTCAAAATAATATCTGCTATACTGTTAAATTAGATAGTCATGAAATCCTTTGCTTATCTAAAGGTATCGGATCTATAACAGCTCAAAAAAGAGCTCTATTGTTGCAAGAAAAAATTAAAGAATTCGCTGACGATTACACTCAAGATGTAAACTCTATATCTATTAATGAACTCAATGGGAGTTACTCTCTATTTGTTGATACTAATCAACTTATATACATAGGACCAGATGATGTAAGTTCTGATATTAAAATGAACATAAAAGATTTTGCTCATCATACAGCGGCGCAGCTCAAAACTGCAGTCCAAACATATCGTGACCAGCACAGCAATGAAAACATATTTAAAGGAATCACTTATACATTTATTGCTACGATTTTCATTTTTCTTCTTATCAAGATTACTTCTCTACTTTTTTCTAAATTAAAATCTAAGCTCATTTCTTTGACGGATAATTATGTTCATTTGTTTAAAATTAAAAATTTTGTTCTTTTAAATCCTGAAAGAATAAAATCTCTCGTTTCATTTTCTATTAAAATTACATATTATATTTGTATTTTGGCTGCACTTTATTTTTACGTCCCACTTGTGCTTAGCTTTTTTCCTTGGACAAAAAAGTGGGCTCCCTTAATACTCAATTATGTGATTGATCCTTTCAAAAAAATAGGGTCAGTTGTTCTAAATTATATCCCTAACATATTTTACATTATTGCTATCTTAATTTTAACACACTTTGTCGTTAGATTTACAAAAATATTTTTTAACGAAGTTGAAAATGGTAATATTCCTCTGTCTCAATTTTCACAAGAATGGGCTCAACCTACATTTAAACTTGTAAAGTTTCTTATTTATGCTTTATCACTTGTCATGATTTTTCCTTATTTACCAGGATCTAGCTCTCCAGCTTTTCAAGGGATATCTGTTTTTGTAGGCGTGTTGGTTTCTTTTGGCTCAGGTTCTTCAATTGCTAATATTATAGCTGGAATTGTTATTACATATATGAGGCCATTTAAAGTAGGCGATCGTGTTAAAATAGCAGACACGCAAGGCGATATTATTGAAAAAAACTTCTTAGTTACACGTATAAAAACTATTAAAAATATAGATATAACTATACCTAATTCATTAGTTTTAGGTAACCACATAAGTAATTTTAGCTCAAGTGCTCAAACTGATGGTCTAATTTTAAATTTAACAATTAGTATTGGTTACGATACTAATTGGAGATTAGTGCATCAGCTTTTAATCGAAGCGGCCAATAGAACACAATTACTCGATACAGCTAAAAAACCTTTTGTACTCCAAACTGCTCTTAATGATTTTTATGTAGCTTATGAACTTAACGTATACACCAAGCATGCAAATAAAGTGTCAGTCATATATTCAGAGCTTTACCAAAACATTCAAGATATTTTTAATGAAAATAAAATTGAAATTATGTCTCCACACTACACTGCTATTCGCGATGGTAATGCAATTACAATACCTAAATAACATAAATTCAATATGTCACCATTAAGGCTATACATCTCATTTCGGAATCCGGATTAAAACCTGTTCTCGTCTTCCTATTCTCATTTCAATTTGTCTTTATAAGATCCTGTATTTGCTTCTTCTTAGTTTAACAAATTTAACTTTATACAAATTAAAGGAGCACTTCATGAATACTGAAAAATTAAAAAGAGCCATTTACTGTTTATATGCACTCTGTGGAATCAAAATCGCAGTATCTCTATATCTGCTTATGTCATTTTCTGATTTTAAGCTTCTAAATGGAAGCAAAGGCTTTGGCTTAGGTGATACTTTATCCTACATCAGCTTTGGAGATATTTTTATTTCTATTGCTTTCTGTTTATTTACATTTTTTATCGTTGAAGCTCTTAAACAGGAGAAACTTTGGGGATGGATAGCCGCTCTAACTGTTTTTACGATAGGGTTTCCAAGCTTAGCTTTTCCCGCAAGCTTATTAGGAATTCTCTCCCTTGTAGACAAAGAAGTAAGATATACTTTTATTACACAGCTCGATATTAAGCTTTAATCTTAAAAAAAACCAAGTCATGATTTGATTCTCTGACTTGGTCTTATAGCTCATTAACCTTACTTATTAACACCTTCTACTTTTAAAGATTTCTTTTTACCGTTAGGCATTGGCCAATTGATAGTTTCACCTACGCGTAGCCCAATAAGTGCAGCTCCTATAGGAGCCAAAACTGAAACCTTGTTAAGTTCAATATTCGCTTCGTGGGGGTAAACTAGTGTAACACTTGACTCAGAATTATCCTCTAAATCCTTAAATTTCACGATCGAGTTCATGGCAACAACGTCTTTCGGTAGAGCTTCATCTTCAACGATCTCCGCACGATCAAGTTCTCCTTCTAATAGCTTAGTTGTTTCTGTTTCCAATGCATAAACCAATGATGATATCTTTTGATAATCTGTCTCTGTTATTATAATTTTATTAGCCATAGTGATCTCCTTTAAAGCTGTTTAATAGTCCGTTAAAATTTGTTTAGTTTTTCTGCGTGTTTTTGCTGTTTTTATTTAATCTTCAACAAGATTTGCGATTAAAAATATGAATTTAACCGCGAATAGAAATAAACTTCAGTTCCAATCGAAATGACTGAACCGACAATTTGGAAACAAAAAAATAAGACCTATTTTTTAGATTCATATCTCTATATTAACATATTATAAAACTTTAAGCAATATGCGTAAATATTGGCATAAACCAAACCCTTCCTCGAAAGCTCAGGAGAAATACGTAAGTTTATTTAGCCTAATAGGTCTAGGTCAACTCAGATTTATCGTCTTTTATGTTTCATCTGTACGAGCTATGCACGAGTCTTACTTTCCAGCATCAATTGCCGTACCTTTAAACTCATTTCATCAGCACGTTCAGATAAACCATTTATAATACCTTGAAAATCCTCTTTCGAACGATTTTGCGAGAGTTTAAACTTAGCTTCTATTTTTTCAATGTGAAACTTGAACGAACTGATTGTAGATGTTAGAGACTTTTCATCTAAAAGATCACTCGGTAAATCAAATGTCCATGGATTACTTCTTTTGCTTTCATAAAAATCAGACATTTGCTTGAGAGTATTTATTTGTTCCTGGTAAGCTTCGCACAATTCAATTTTTCCATGCAAATGCACAACAGCATAGTTCCACGTAGGAACATCATGATCGATGTACCATTGTGGCGTTATATATGCATGAGGTCCATTCACAACGACGATAGCTTTTTTATTTTTTGAAAAATGTTGCCACTGTGGATTTCTCTTGGCCATATGGCCGATCATGACATTTTCCTCGTTAGCGTTTTTACTAAAAATCAGAGGTAAATGATTCATAAAAGGCTCATCATTTTCAGGGAAAGACATAATTAAGACAAAGCTATTTTCTTCAATCAGTTTTTTAATCTGAACTGATTCGTTATTAGAAAAATGTGAAGGTGAATACACAAGGCATCTTTTAAAAATTAATTTTAATTACCCTTTTTAAATATCAATGTAAAGATTTTCCTGTTTAAATCAGAACAAATCTCATCGAGTATTACTCTGTAGTTATGCACATACGAATTGTCATTCTTCCCTTGCCATGCTAATTAATGATCCTTTAGATAAAGTTTTAAATTTTGACTCTTTAAAACTTATATCTGAAGATCAAAACTTAAACTTATATTTTAACAACCTTTCATCATTCGTAAAAAACTACAATGATTAATTCCTATAAGACACTACAATGACTGATCAAAACATACCTCAGAAACCAGCAAACTCTTTTCGTATCACTTTAGATTTATATAAAGCTGAAAAACGATTAGATACTGTTTTACTACAGGCTATTAAACAGCAAAATGAAAATTTAACTCTACGTGAAATCTCCAGAACAGCTTTTAAAGAACTTTTTAACTCTGGAAAAATCCAAATTAAAGGTCAAAATGCCCGTCCCTCTTCTTCTGTAGCAAAAGGGATTACATATGTTGATATCTTAGGTTTTAAGCAAAAATAACTATACATCTTAAAGGTTCTAACAACCATTAAGATGTATGCTTCCGCCCTACAACACATTTAATTAAAACCTAATTTAAAAATGTTGTGGGCGGTCGTTTAGTTTTTCGATAAATCTTTAAACTTAATAAATATCCATCTTTAAATACTCTAAAAATTTAAATACTTTCAAGATAAAGATCAGTTCATACATCAACTATTGCTTTTGGCAAGCTAACCCCACTTTATAGCTTGGTAAGGAACATCTGTACCCAAATAGTCCACGCCGATACTTCTCATTTTTAAAAATGTAGGCTCATCATTCGCATTCCAAGCTGTCACGGTTAAACCTTCAGCCTTACATTTTTTTACTAGCTCTTCATCGGTCCAATTTACACTTAAAGATAACCCATCAGCTTGCGCTACTCTAACAATGCTCACGGGATCAAGAGGCAATCCAAAAAACAAACAAGAGGTTTTAATATCGGGAAAAATCAGTTTAAAATCGAGAAGCCACTTATGATTAAATGAGATCATGGTAATGCGTTGTACATCAATGTGATTTTTTAAAAGTTCTCCTAGCTTTTTCAAGTCACCAGATGACTTAATTTCAATCTGAAGCTCAACCTCAGTATCTTTAAACAAATTTAACACATTCGTTAATTGTGGCAAAGAATCACCTTCAGGTGTTTTGACCGTAGATAGCTCTCTCCAATTTTTATCTTTTAAAAAGCCCTTAGATGTCGTCGTTCGATCCAACGTATCATCATGATGAACAACCCAGACACCATCAATTGACTCATGAATATCAAATTCAACAACCGCTAAACCTGAATCCAACAAAGCCTGAAAGGATCGCATTGTATTTTCAGGAGCTCGATCCCTAGCCCCTCTATGTCCCATTAGTTTCATAATTTAAGATTAAATCATGTTATAAAAAAGACCAAGAGCTTATGACATATCACAATAGCCAAATTAACAGCCTATGCATTTTAATCTCGGCGCGTTAAAAAAATATATTCTATACTAGAACCTCTGAGAACTCACACTTTTTTATATATATAAAGAATCCATAACTCCTCACATATGAACTTAACATTTCATGCATATCTAGATATAATTAATTCCTGTTATCTATACCTAGCAGGAGATTAAAGATCCGTCATGAGAAATCAATTTTATATTGCGTTTGTTGTAATATCTGCGGTTAATATCATTTTTTTCTTTTTTTGGACACCAGGGCTATACAGTCTAATTTTTTTTATTCCATTTTTTATGTTAGGTTTTCGTGATATTTTACAAAAACGCCACTCTATAAAAGCAAACTTTCCAGTGTTTGGACATTTTCGTTATTTATTTGAATCTATAAGACCTGAAATCAATCAGTATTTTGTTGAATCCAACACAGATGGAAGACCGTTTAATCGCGAACAAAGATCAGTTGTTTATCAGCGTGCAAAAAAAGTACTTGATACGGTTGCCTTTGGTACTCAGCAAAATGTCTATGAACAAGGTTATCAATTTGTTAATCACTCTATGTATCCAACACACGTAGATAATAAATCTCTCAGAATAACAGTTGGTAGTAAATTTTGTAAAAAACCCTATTCTTTATCTTTACTGAATATCTCAGCTATGAGTTTTGGCTCATTATCTCCGAATAGCATCTTGGCACTTAATGGCGGAGCTAAAGATGGTGGGTTTGCTCATAACACAGGTGAAGGCGGAATCTCTTCTTATCACTTAGAACCAGGTGGAGATTTAATTTGGCAAATTGGCACAGGATACTTTGGATGTCGTGATTTTGATGGCAATTTTGATCCTCAACTTTTTAAAAAAAATGCAAGTCTCTCTCAGGTAAAAATGATTGAATTAAAACTTTCACAAGGGGCAAAGCCCGGACATGGTGGAATATTATCTGGAAAAAAAGTAACAGAAGAAATTGCAAATATCCGCAATGTGCCACTCGGAAAAGATGTTATTTCACCTCCTGCTCACCGTGCTTTTTCAAATGCTCGTGGTATGCTTGAGTTTATTCACCAACTTCGAAACTTATCTGATGGCAAACCTGTTGGAATTAAACTTTGTATTGGCCACAAAGATGAATTTTACAATCTTATTAATACAATGAAAGAAATGGACATGTATCCTGATTATATTGTTGTTGATGGCGCTGAAGGCGGTACAGGAGCTGCACCATTAGAGTTTTCTAATTATTTAGGAACACCTGGCATAGACGGTCTTATTATTGCTGTAGATGCTTTAAAGAAATCCGGCCTTAAAGACCAAATTAAAGTCATTGCGACGGGTAAAATTACTACGGCCTTTGATATCGTTAAACTTTTATGTTTAGGCGCAGATGCGACATATGCAGCACGCTCCATGATGCTAGCATTAGGTTGTATACAAGCCTTACGCTGCAACAACAATAAATGTCCTGCTGGAGTTGCAACACAAAACCCTATTCTTTATAAAGGGCTACACGTTCCTACTAAACGCACACGAGTTAAAAACTTTCATCATGAAACTCTAGAGGCATTAGCGCATATTATTGGAGCCATGGGGCTTAAATCTGCTGATGATCTCAAAAGACATCACTTATATAAACGCATCGATCAAGATCGCATAAAAAATTATGAAGAAATTTATTCAGAAGATAGCTCAATCAAAGAATTATGATTTAGTACTTTCACTTATAAAAATCAGACTCTAATTATTTAGATCAGGAGATAATTATGACTCAAACTAATGACACTCACAGTAAAGCCATTGGGTACCTCACATGGATATTTGGCTTTATGGGTGCCCACAGATTTTACTATGGAAAACAAATCACAGGCACTGTTTGGTTTTTTACCTTGGGTGTTTTCGGCATTGGATGGATTATAGATCTATTTCTTATACCGCTCATGGATAAAGAAGCTGATCTTAAATATACGGCCGGCCCTACGAATTACTCGGTTGCTTGGATATTGTTAACATTTCTAGGTGTTTTCGGCATTCATCGTTTTTACATGGGAAAATGGGTGACTGGCTTATTGTATTTACTGACTGGTGGTTTCTTTCTAATTGGCATCCTCTACGACTTCTGGACACTTAACGGCCAAATTAACGAATTGAATATCTCCAAAAAATAATCCTTCACAGAGAAAAACGAAAGATTAAACAAAACCTGCTAATCAGAAGATTGAGAAATTAAAATCTTTCTTTCAAATTCCACTTTTTATCTCTAGTGTTGGATATCCTTATAGTTATTTTTTAGGATTATAAGGTTTTGGCTTAAATTTTGGTTTCGAGCTTTTTCTTGGACCGGCTTTAGATTTTGCTGGTGCTTGATCTTTACCTTTATTAGGTTTTGGCTTACGTAATTCTTCCGCTACATGCAAACGTTTACCATCTTTATCTTTAAAACGGGATTTTAAGTCTTTAGCAGACTGACCCTTACCCTCTAATTTCGCAATTAAAGCTAAGTCTCTCTCTGTAACTAGATTTACAACTAAACCTTTTCGACCAGCACGCGCAGTACGTCCTACGCGGTGAAGGTAATTAGCCATCTCTTGTGGTAAATGATAATTAATAACACGTCCTACATAATCTAAATCTAAACCACGCGCTGCTAAATCTGTTGAGATTAACAAACTAACTTCACCCTTACGAAAACTATTTAAATTGCTACGACGCTCACCTTTATCCATCTCACCACGATAAACTACGCATTCATAACCGTTTTTTTCGATCTCATTTGCTAGCTTGTCACACTGCTCACGCGTGTTGGTAAAAACGATTGTTCCACCTTCTGGTTTTTGCTTGATTAATTTTTCAAATATTGGCCAACGAAGACCATCTATCACCGTTTCATTTTTTGTCGTTAATGTTTTAACAACTTTACCCGCACCACTTGAACGAATAACTTCTGCTTTTTGAAAAAGTGAATTCATTAAATCTTGCACTGTTTGCGAGACTGTAGCAGAAAATAATGCTAAAGTTGCATCTTCTGGACAAGCTTTTACTATCATCTTTGATTCAGTTAAAAATCCTTCATCAAGCATTTGATCAGCTTCATCAAATACAATCATTTTTACATCAGAAAAATCAATTAATCTTTTTTCCATAAGCTGAATCAATCTACCAGGTGTTGCTAGTAAAATCTCGAACTCGCCAGAAATACTTCTACGGCTTTGCTCAAACGTTGTTCCGCCTAATACCGGACGTACTCTTAATCTAGTGTCATGTGTGTAGTTTTTAAAAACCTTAGATACTTGCTCACCTAAATCTCTTGATGGCACTAACACTATAGCTCGCGGCATAGAAGATTCACTTACAGGATTTCCATCATCTTCTAAAGATTTAAGTAAATGTAAAATTGGAAGTGCATACGTCAATGTTTTACCACTTCCTGTTTCAGAAACCCCAACAACTGATTGACCCGACATCAGCATCGGAATTGCATTTTTTTGAATCTCCGTTGGAGTATAAATTTTTTGAGCTTTTAATGTTTTAATTATTGATGGCAATAAACCAAATTCAGGAAATGTATTCATATGATCCAATCTATACGGAACCACGATAAATTCGTAGTTAAATTAACTTTTACGGAGATTTAGCTTATTTTTCAATGCTATTTTAACTGGCAAACAGGTAGTTTTTATCCGTTAATTGCCTGATAAAGTTTAAGACTGATCCACGCATCTGTGGCAGCATACAAAATCTGCTTATCCGTAAGCTCTTTTGCTTCCCAATTAGTTGTTTTTGGGCCTTTCGTGATCGTAGCCTTTAAGACTTCTTCGGTCATACCTTTTAACCCAAAGTTACTAAGTCCTTTTTCCTTAGCTAAATTTTGTAAATCAATAAAGCTTTGAGGTGTAAACTGAAATCTTTTTTGCAATTGTTTGATATCATCTCTAATAGCTAAACCAATCTTTATAACTTCAGGATTTTCAAAAATAGTTTTAAACACATCAAAATGTTTTATGTAATGTAGCCTAATAACATAAGCATCTGTTTCAGTTGCTAATTGCAATAAGGCTACTTGATACACTTCACCTTTTTTAAATGCTGGTCTTGTCTCTGTATCAAATCCCAACATTTTAGCTTGTAATATTTGATCTGTAACAGACTTAAGCTCATCATTAGACGTAATTAAATGAATCTTCCCTGTGAAAGATAAAAAGCTAAAGTCAGATTTTTTTTTCAATTGCAATTTATTTATCAAAGCCTCATAGACCTCAAGAGATCCTTCTTTAACACACCACTCTTTAACTTTATTATGACTAAAAGGAAACCTTTCAGCCACTAGCACAGCCTGATCCAAACACTCCCTTGCTTTAAAGTGAATGTAAGAAGCTAAACGATCACGAATGCAATCTGTAGGGGAATATATATACAACATTTGACCTTCAACTATTACTTTATCAGGCTCTATTTTAACATCATCCCCAATACCAATAGGGCCATACATAAACTCAACTATTTTTTCACACATAGGGTGTACATAATGACGACTTTGCGACAATTTAAAACCTATTGATTCCATAATTGGTTTAATTTTATCTGTTGTGTAAGTTTTTAAAAAAAAATCTAGATCACCTGATTTATAAATTCCTTCTGAATAAATCGCAGCAACAGCTCCGCCTACAAGAACAGTTTCAATTCCATTTTTTGCTAAATGCCAAGCTACATACTTCCAAACTTCTTCTTCAGTAGCTATTTGCCAGTTTGGTTCTTTCACTTAACAGGCTTACCTTTACGTCGTGGACGACGACGGCTGCCAAAAATCTTCTCTCGCTCCTCCAAAGGAATAGACTCATAAGCTTTTTCAATAATATCCTGAATAGGTTTACTAAAAGCTGATTTAGGGTTGTAAGAGTAAACTCTGCTTCGACCAGCTTCTTTTGAAACAAGTATCCCTGCTCTCTCAAAACGATTTAATTGCTGAATATAACTAAGTTAGAACCGTAGATTAATATTTTGATTAATGATTCTTTCTGTTGCTCAACAGATTTCGTACAAAGCTCTAATTCTTTAAACAGAACATCGCTTTCCTCTTCTTTAAGATTTTTATTAGTTTCACCAAAAATACGTATTAAATCTATCTACTTCAATTTTCATAAATCAAATTTACTTTATCTCAATCTTGCTAGACTCAATACTATCCTTATATGACTGAGCGACATCCTTACGATGCACTAAATCTAATTTATACTCAAAGTTAGATTCTTCTAATTGACTGGTGATTTCAAAAACAAAGCCTTTAGGTAATTCATTTTGCGCTTCATACATCAAATCTACATCTGAAAACTTCCGATGTGTTCCTTTAGCACGTGAACCAAATATCCAAACCTTAGCCCCATACTTTTTCAGAGGACTAATAATAATATTTTCTAAAATTTGATATTGATCTTCTTCTAAGCCGAATTTCATTTCGCTTTTAGCTCTTTTAACAAAGCATCTGCTTGATTTATAAATGGCTCAACTTTGCTGATAATTTCTAACGCAATATTTTCATCATAACTGTGTGATGTTTTATTTCTCGCTTCAATTGCATCAAACCATGCTTGCACATCAGTAATTAAATTTGATTGTGCCATCTCCCTTACAGCAGGTTTTGGTGATGTCACAGGATGACCTAAGAACGGTTCTCCCTCAATGACAGGGGCAGTCAGGACTTATGTTAATATGTTTTAACGACAAAACGCTTAACAAAAAGGATCCTAAATGCCCCAATCAACTTTTGAACCTATCATTGGTTTACCAGATTATAAAATCATTTCTTACAATGGTCTAAAAACAATTGAAATCACCGTAGAATATACAGGTCTTATCAGTTGTATTCACTGTGACTCAGTCAACCTACGTAAAAAAGAAGCTTTTAATCGCTTTCTAAGACATCACAGCATCGGCTTAGCTAAATCAGTTTTATTAGTTCGAACTTATAAATTTCACTGCAAAGATTGTAAAAAGTATTTTAACCAACGTCTACCAGGAGTATTGCCTTATCAAAGATCCACAGAACCATTTAAAGATGAAGTATCTGTAAGACATCACGATGGCACTTCGATATCTAAATTAAGTGAAAAACTCGAATTAGGACAAGCCACTGTAAATCGCTATTACAGAAGCTTTTTAAAACGACAGTATAATGAGTTTAAAAATGCCAGTGTTCCAAAGGTTTTAGGAATAGATGAAAAGAAATTTAATACAAAATTTGGTTATCAAACAACATTAGTAAATTTACAAAAACACAAGGTTTTTGATTTAGTACTTGGTCGTACAGAATCTAATCTGGGCAAGTATTTGCAGAAATTACCTGATCGTAATAATTGCAAAGTTATTGTAATGGATTTAAGTGAAACTTATCGCAAAATAGCACGTGATTATTTTCCCAAAGCCATGGTTGTTGCAGATCGTTTTCATGTGGTTAGGCTGGTAAATCATCACTTCTTAAAAACATGGTCAGAAATAGATGAAGTAGGAAGAAAAAATAGAGGTTTAATGTATTTAATGCGTATGCATGAATGGAGTCAGATGAAAGAAAAATCACGTAAAAATTTAGAACGTTATTTAAAAGAGAATCCTGTTTTAAAAGCTGTTTATGATTTTAAACAACACTTAATGAAATTAATATTAACAAGAGTTAGCTCAAGACCTGCTGCTAAAAAAGTGATACCACTATTTTTAGACGCAATACGGGCTTTAAAAAATTCGAATCTTAAAAATATGATAACTCTTGGAAAT
>JBKBTW010000055.1:0-13223 GCA_046291245.1 Pseudobdellovibrio sp.
GTAGTTGTTAAATGCTTAGCTTTTTTAGCTAAAGCCTCATCTGACATCACGAGCATTCCACCGCCACCTGTCGTGATGGTTTTATTACCGTTATAACTTAGAATAGCCACATCACCTACATATCCTGTATGACGTCCTTTATAAAAACTTCCTATAGACTCGGCCGCATCTTCTATTAACGAAATATTGTAGCGCTTACAAATTTCGTTAATAGCATCTAAATCAACTGGGTGACCAAACACATGCATAGGAACACACGCTTTAAGTCTACGGCCAGTTTTTTTATTGTAACAAAAACCATCATCACGAACATCAGCATACACTTCTAAGAAATGGCGTAACTTCACAGCGCACATTCCTAAACGCTTTGGATCACTGTCGATAAAAACTGGATGAGCCTTACAATACGAAATCGCGTTTGCTGTAGCCACAAAAGTTAGGGCTTGAGTTAAGACTTCATCATGTTGTTGCACATCACATAAAATCAAAGCCATATGCAAAGCTGCTGTTCCATTTACACAGGCTACAGCATAAGGTAACCCCACAAATTGAGCAGTGTCTTTTTCAAAACGTGTTACAAACTCTCCCACAGACGACACAAATGTCGAATCTATGCACTCAGCTGTGTATTTCTTTTCGTTTCCCTTAAAGATGGGCTCATGCAAACCTATAAAATCCTTATGCGGATACAGATCTTTTGCAAATGTCACAAACGTCTTACAAAACTCTGTGTGCGCTGCCATTTTGCTATTAGACATTATATAATCCAGCTTTGTACTTGTTTAAATTCTCTTTATTCGTAAACCACTCTATAGTTTCCGCTAAGCCTTTTTCTAAAGAGTACTGAGGAGTGTAACCCGTTGTATTTTTAATAACTGTGTTATCACACACAAGCCTGAACACTTCAGAGTTTTTAGGGCGAATTCTGTTCGCATCTACTTTTAGCTTCGCATCAGTTTTCATTATTTTTTGAATTAAATTAAAAGTCTCTTCAATGGAATACTCCGTATTACTCCCGATATTGATCGTTTGTCCTGTGGATTTGTCAGACTCAGCTAGACCGATCAAACCTTCACATGTGTCTTTAACAAAATTAAAATCACGCGTTGGAGTGGTGTCCCCTAAATTAATTTCTTTAAAACCATTGGCTAATTGCGAAATAATCGTCGGAATAACAGCCCGTGCAGATTGTCTCGGACCATAAGTGTTAAAAGGACGTGCGATACACACAGGCATTGAAAAAGCATTGTAATAGCTCATCGCCATAGCGTCTGAACCAATTTTAGATGCACTGTAAGGCGATTGTGGTTGTAACGGATGCTTTTCATCTATGGGCACATACTGAGCCGTTCCGTAAACTTCACTCGTTGAGGTTTGAATAAATTTTTGCACGCCATTTTTAAGACCCGCTTGGCACATATTCAGCGTTCCAACAACATTTGTTTCCACGTAACTTTGTGGCGCAATGTAAGAGTAAGGAATAGCAATCAAAGCAGCCAAGTTTAAAACTACATCTACACCTTCAGTGATTTTGTGGCATAAAAATGGATCTCGAATATCGCCAGCAACAATTTCCATATCTTTTGCATATGGTGAATGATCTAACCACCCCCAAGAACCTAAAGAATTATAAATTGTTAACGCACGAACATCATAACCTTTTTGAAGTAAAGCTTCGCTCAAATGTGAACCTATAAAACCATCAGCACCAGTCACTAAAACTTTTGAGCCTTTTTTCATAATAAACTCCTCATGATAAACCAACACACAAAAGGATATTATGAATAAATAAATTATTAAATACGAAAGAAATTAAAGACTTAGAGATAAGCCTTGCGTCATTAATTTAAGGTTATCTTTAAAGCTAATGTAATGCATAGTTAATGAACAAAATATACGCACTTAAAAGTTTTAAATCATTATAAATGACAATTACATATGCATAATTTAGTTAACAAAGGTCAATTTTCACTCTGATCTTTGTAAGACTAAATAATAGCTTTTTGGATTATACCTAAAATTTTGAATTTTAAGATCAGAAATATTTTAATTTTTCAGACAATATTTTTACGAGTTATAATAAGCATCCAGACGCAGATCATCCAATATATCTTTATCTAACGGAGTTTTTTTCGACTCAAATGACTCAAGCTGGTATTTAGTAGTCATAACAGATTCTATATAATTAGGGCTTCTATTATAGAACCAAACTGTGCGCTCTAAGATAGCATTCTGCATTTGCTCAGGATTGTGTTCCGGATTTTTCAAAAGTGTCCTGTTATAAATTTTTTCATAATTTTCAGTAATTTTATCTACCGACAAATAAATACTTTCTACATCACTCAATGACTTTATTGACTTCACTTGCATAATACCATAAGTACCTTCTTTTTTAAAGATTGAGAATACCCTTTCAATTATTCTCACACCTAAAGGTCTATTAAAATTTTCTACTATCATTATAGAATATACTAACAGCTTGATTTCAGGAGAAAGATCATATTCACTTAAAACCTTATTATATTTTTTTACAAATTTTTTATAAGTAGCTTCAATGTAATACTCCTCCCGAGATTTTAAAACCGAAGTTACTGACATTTTTTTCATTATTGATGCATATATGTACAAAATTATCAAAATCCACAATTCACCACTTATAGATTCAATATCAGGAAATAATAATTTTGAATTCTCAAGAATTTTACGCGTTAATAAATATGAAATGCAAACAGACAAAACACTAGTAAAACAAAATCTATACCAGTTGATCATTTTCAATCTGTGAAAATTAAAAATAATTCTTACAAAGATTTGCAAAGGAACTATAATCCATAATAATGTGTAGCTTAACTGAATACTCAAAATATTAAAAATGTAATTCAGTATAATTACCAAAATATTAGGTGTTAGTATTTGAAATATAAAATTAAAAGCGGGATCGCCTTCTTCTTCCGATGACAGAGATACAGTCTTCTATTCGCTAAATACTAATCCTGTATAGTTAGTGAGATAAAATACTAAGATTGAACCAAAAAAATTATAACGATACTACTAAAAATCATCAATTATTTTTTATACTTAAAAACCAACATCTTAAAATATCATGTCTTGTGCTTTACCTATCGCAAATTTAATATAGATTAAATGCAAACAAATAAAAACACCGTTTATATCATAGGCGCAGGATTTAATAGATTCATAAAACATCATAACTTACAAAAACCAGCTCCAATGAATATTGATTTTTTCTCATATCTTTTTTATAGAGCGAAGTATGGAACTTTTCAATATCGAACTAAACCGTTACAACTCAATTGGTTTTTAAAAGGGCTTGAGCATTATTTGAAAATTTCTAGCCAAGATATTATCAACTCTAAATATACACTTGAAGACATTGTATGCTTAATTGAGGAGATTAAAAAAAAAATACACGTCTAAAAAAGACAGCTTTAGACTTTTGAAAATTCAAATCTTTTTAAATAGCTATATATGCTCAGTTTTTTGGGAGTTGGAATATTACAATGGATTAATGTATGAGAAAGCTGGATTAAGGTTTGCTAGTCTAATATTAAATGAGCTTCCAACTGTAATCACATTTAACTATGATTGTATACTTGAGCGTCTTATAGAAATAGTCGCTGAAGATTATTACTCTATTCCTTGGGATAGAGCTTTTTCTTATGGCATTCAGTTCAAAAGTGGAGGAATACAAAGTAATCATTGGATCACACAATGGAAATATCGAGGTAATTTTTTAAAAAAATACAATCCTCTTCATATTGATATATTAAAACTACATGGATCAAGAAATTGGCTACACAGAGTACCTTTACAAAAGAGATTCAACTCAAATATTTATAAATACAAATATCTTAGAAGTAGGAAAGAAAATTTATATTTGGATAATGCAGATCACGAATACACCCCTCTTCCTGTGCCTAGACATTTTGAACTCAAAATGAAAAATGGTATAATTTTAAATCATTTTGGCTCAACTATTGTAGCACCTGTGAAGAATAAAGAACAAATGATTAATCAATATCCTTTTCTAAAATCTCTTTGGGATAAGGCCTTACAAAAACTTATTGATGCTGATCGCATAGTCGTTATTGGTTTATCTTTAAGCCCTACTGATCAGCATATTATAAATCTTCTAAAATCATCTGCAAATTTACGAAAAAAACCTTTAGAGCTAGAATTGATAAATCCTGATCAAAGTGTCTATCCAAAGTTTCAAAGTATCTTTGAAGCTCCAATACTTTGGGCTACAGACTCACTTGAGAGTTACGTTCAAAAATATTTTAATAAAGAAATCCATACTCATTTAAAAAAAAACACAAAAGAGAAAACCCATACAACAGATTTTTATCACATAAGTCGTTGCTACAAAAAAATCTTCGAAATAGAAAACTCAATTCCATTGTACTGATGCCTCTAATTCTGGATCTTCTATGAAAACTACCAAAAACAATTCATTATCCATTTACTAAATCATATCCCTTATGTTCATAATAATTTCAATTGTTGGGGCTATAGTATTATAACGGAGTACGAAAAATCTAGCTTAAGATTTTCCAGCGTGATATTATGAGGCTCAAGGTGACTTAGTTAAACGATTTACAGAGCTACTACAACATAAAACTTTTGAAAGATTTTCAGATGAAATTAAAAATTTTAACGATATCTGTGAAGAATATTACCAAAAACTCACAAGCGTTGCCGAGACAGTACTTAATGAAAAAAAACTCAATCAAAAAGATATATGTAATTCATTGAATCATTATAGATCAGTGTTTATGCGAAGTACTTTTATCGAGAAAATGATAGAATCTCTTCCGCAGAAATATAGTTAATACCAGGCAATTCTACTTTTTGAGGACAGGCTACATAAGGTTTAAATTCGGGATGTTTCTTGCAAAACTCAACAAGTCCCGTTAGCTCTTTTAACGATGGAGGGGTAAGTTTAACTTCTAAAGCCCATTTTTCATTATTAGGACCAATTGTTACAAAATCTACTTCATGATTTCGTTCTTTCCAATAATAAGTCTCCCATCCTGACTCAATAAGCCTCGCCCCCACAGCATTTTCAAAATAAAATCCAAACCGATCTGGTCGCGGAGATTGACCTATTGGGCGCTCAAAGGCTCTAATCAATGCATTATCATGAACAATAAGTTTAGGAGGGGTTTGACGAGTTCTAATCTCATTCTGCATATATTTTTGAAGACCAGTTACTAAAAAACCAAAACTTAATAACTCAAGATAATTTTGAAGAGTAGCTAAAGCTCTACGATCTTGAAGCTGTCCTTGCATTTTATTTAAAGAAACAATTTGCGATGGGTGACCTACGCAAATATTAAAAATTTGTCTCAGCAATGCCGGCTGTTCAATAGGATGTAACTGCAAAATATCTCTTCCGATAGCAGGCTCAATAATAGAATCGCGAATATAAAATCCCCATCGCTCCCTATCCTCAAGAAATGCGTAAGACCCTGGGTAACATCCAAACTCTATAAATTCTGATATACTAATTTTAAAGTTTTTTTGAGCTTCCTGAAAATTCCAATGCTCAGCTCTAATAAGCTCATAACGCCCAGCCAAACTTTCTTTTAAATCTTTTTCAATACTAAGAGCTGCGGAACCAGATAAAATCAACTTGATAGGTTTTGTACGTGTATCCCAAAGCTTCTTAATAGTTTGAGACCAGCCTGGAATTTTTTGAATTTCATCAATGGCTAATAAAGGATTCTCTAACCTTAAAGCATTATCCCAAAGATGTTCAATTTCATACGTAAACAAAGGTACCGGCGAATCCGCTGTAAAGTACACTCCCGCATTATTCAAAACCTGCTTTATACCCGTTGTTTTTCCGACCTGTCTTGGACCGACAATCACTTGTATAAGTGGAGCATCTTCCAACAAACGATCCTTAAGCTTAGTTACAAAATTTCTATTTATCATATAATATCAATATGTTACAATACTATTAACAATTTGTAAAGTCAAATCGACAAAATGAATTATACAAGGTTGCACTTTCACCTGAAGTATAACGATGTACGATTCTCAATATACAAAGGCACTAGCCTTCTTACCCCTTATATAATGCGGACACCATATTTCTCAGAAAGTATGGTACAATAAACAAGTTAGAGGTGTATTTATGGCAAGTAAGTTTTCACAAGAATTAAAGTCATCAGTTAAATTAAAAACTACTCTTTAGTTTTTAATTTATCATCATTTTCTTTGATGAACTGCTCAATCTCAGCTGTAAAACCCAAAAGCTTTAACCATTGCTCTTTGTAAAGCGTTACTGGAAATCTTCCCATGCCGTATAAAGACAATGCACCTTTCTCACTCACTTTAAGAGAAAGAACACCTTGCTTAGCTTTTTTATTTTTCAAAGCTTCGTTTTCCGCTTTTAATCTCTCTAATTCAGCTTTTAAATCTTCAGACATCTCATGACCTCACTATTTCTCGGTTAACTTTAATTCTCTACCCTTAAACACATTTTGAGCAATAAAAAAAGCGCATCTCATCAATGCGCTTTCAATAAAATTAACTTTAATTTTGAATTTTGGTTTAAAATAAACCTGGAAATTCCTCTTCTCGACCAGTGCGATCGCCACCATAATCAATAGAAGTCTCTGGATCATTATACTCTCGACCTGAGAAATCCGAGCCTGAATCCCAACCATAATGAGGCGGGATCTGTTGCCCTGAACTACTCGCATCATAATTCATATCACGTCCTGAAATTGGCTTGATGCACGAAACTGCCTTATCCGAAACTACACAATCCTTATAACTTGCTACGTGTTGAAAACTATCAACAACACATTGGTCATTATAAGAATAACACATAAAAATAATTTTTCCCGTTTTATAAACTGAAGTGCCCAACTGTAAAATCGCAGAAACAGCATATAAGTCATGCCCTGCCTGCTGTCCAATATAAGAACTTTTTACTCCTGCATACAAAACTTTATAACCATTTACTTTTTCAGGAACTTTAATATCAACTTGGGCCCCAACAGTTAAACTCATAGTGAGCATCGCAAATAAAGCTAAAACAGCCTTCATCATAACCTCCAAAATAATCGCGTATGTGAAATAAGGACTTACCTAACTAACTCCATTTTTAGAAGTATTTTTAAAACAAATGAAATAATTTAAGGATTTTAAAAGAAATCTGCCTATATTTTAATCTTATACTTTCTTAATAATAAACTGAATCTGAGCCATTCGATCTCCGCCCATAAAAGTTTGATCAAAAGCGGACCCAAAATACCCATACACTTTTGACAAGCCAACTTCAATTTGAGTGTTTTTAAATGGACGACTTACTTTTTTAAACCATCTCCACAAACGATGACTCCACCAACCACCTTTATGAGTTTTTAGAGTATAATCGTAATTATGATCCTGAAGCTTCACACTTATAAGCTCACCACCCAATACCTTAACTAAACTTAACACATTTATTGATTTTGGCGACCATGACTTTTCTTTAGAAATTGTAAAAGTCCATTTATGATCTGTATTGTAGCGACTAGGAAAATGTCCCTGCTCATACAAATCCTCATCAGGCACAATTATAAATAAATAACCACCTGGCTTCAGTATAGAATACCACTCCTTAAGAGCATGAACGGGATCATGCATATGCTCTAAACAATGTGATGAAAATACAAAATCTAACTGTTTAGTGATATACTTAGAAATATGATTAGCATCTCCATGCTCTTGATCAAAAGGAATGACATGTGAAAACACAGGGTCATTACCGCAACCAATATCAATACCATCACCATTTAAGAATTCTCGTTCCTGAGAGCTCCATATTTTTCGTGTTTTCGACGTTTCATCAGACATGTAAACAATTATCTGTATTGAATGTAACCGGAATCAACTAGTTTTTTTTCTAAAGCGTAGCACAATGTATGATATAAAATCTCATGGCCCTCTTGTATACGAGCTGTATTTGGCCCATTCATGATGATATTTAAATCAGCTATGTTTTCTTTAACAGCCTTACCACCATCTTTACCTGTTAAACAAATTGATTTAGCTCCTATTTTTTTACAGGCTAAAAATGATTTCAAAATATTTCCAGAGTTACCAGATGTAGTAATTCCTAAAAAAACATCATTTGGCTTTGCTAAAGCCTCTATCTGGCGGCTGAAGATCTCATCGTAACTAAAATCATTACCTGCCGCCGTGATAATTGAAGTATCCACAGTCAGCGCCACAGCGCGGATTGGGTCACGATTCTGATTTAGCTTAACAACTAACTCTGCAACTAAATGCTGAGCATCTGCAGCTGAGCCACCATTACCTGCAACAAATAAAGTGCCCCCTGATTTTAAACTTACAAAAATCATCTCGACCATATCTTCAAATGATTTCATTAAAGCCGAATTATCTAAAATAGCTTGAATATTACTTAAGGCTTCAGAAGCCGCTTGTTTTAATAACTCTTGAGAAGAAATTGCCATATAAACATCCTTTAGGAGCTCATCATCATTGAGATGATCTCCTTAGAAGATTTTGCCCTATTTTAAAGTAAATATCAACTTACGGACTTAAACTAGAGCCATGGACTCAAAAGCTTAGCAATCCATGTAAAGCGCTTCATTTTTACGTATTTGCCATTAAAATCAGCCTGCTTAGGACCAATATTCTGATCTAAGTCATATTTAATACTATTGGCTATAAATTGCTCTGAAATGAACTGCTTTACTTCTAAAATAATATCTGGAGAAAATATTTTAAAACTGAACTCTGAATTAATATTTTGACTTAATTTATCTAAATTGTAGCTTCCTATGTACACAGATTTTTCATCAAAAATAAAAACTTTAGCATGAAGATTACCATGACCTATATAGCCAAAAATCTCGACGTTAGGAAAATTCTTTAAAACATTTTTCCATTCTTTTATAAAATAAGCTTGAGTAAACTTACTGTCTGTCGTCTTAGGTGTAACTGTCACAATTTTAATTTTTAAATTTTTATTACGCTTCCAAGCTCTATCAAATGCATCTTTTAACTCTTTTGTTAAAATAACATACGGATTTACAATGGTAATACTCTCTTGAGCATTATCTATATCTTCGATTAAACTCTCTGTTAAAACATTTGTATCTTCAATCGAGGATAACTTATCCACGCCCTCTACAGGATAACTATTTATGGATGGTGTAAAATCATACTGACCATACTTATCCAAGTTTAAAATTCTATTTGAGTCTTGATACTCAGCATTTGCTTGAGCACTCATCTCTGTCCCTAATAATCGAGCCGACATATAATTATAGGCCGTCATAACTTTATTCTCTTCTTTAACACGATCAAACCTAAATGACTTAGCATCAAATGAATTTTTACTGTAAAACTCTGTATTAAAAGCAATAACAGCATCTAATATTGGTTTTTCACTTTCTAAATACACATCCATATCTTGATAAGATAAACCGTCAATTTCATCAGGATTAGCAAAATATCTTGTCCCGATATTACGTCCACCTACAATGACTTTACGATCGTCTACCATAAAAATTTTATCATGGTTTGCAGAAATAATAGCTCGCAAAAATCCCGCTTGAAAAAACTTGAAAGGATTTATCAATGAACGAATTAAAGGATTATAAATTTTAACTTCAGCTCCGGCCTCTTTCAATAATTGTAAAAGTCCGCCGCCTGCCACTAAAATTGAACCTCTGCCATCTAACATTAATTTAACTTTAACCCCTCTCGATAAAGCTTCCAAGAGAAGATAAACTGTAGAACGTCCGTATAAATCATCAAAAAGAGAATAACTTTGAATCGTAATGCTTTCTTTAGCTTCTTTTAAAAGTTTAAATCTGTAAAACCAAGCTTCATCAGAGTGGTACAAAACCTTAGTGCGAGCTAGAACCTGCTCCGTCGACATTTGACTTAAGTAAGTCCGAATATCTTTCTGGCTTTTTCTAAAATCTTCACTTTGAAAAGCATAAGATACGAAATCAACAGTCAGGTCCTCTAACTTTTGGCTTAAATTAACATAAGTTGATAAAGCACTGTTAAAAATTCTGCTTTTATAAAGTGCTTTTATTAATTTATTTTGTTTACTGTTCGAATTTGATTTAAACCAAATTTCTGTAGCTACACGATAAACATCTTTTTCTAATCGAACGAGTAACTCTTCTTCCGAGCACTCTTTTGAAAACTGCAAGACTTTATACTCTAATGGAGCTGCTCCTCTATGAGAGACATCTGGCACTATATAGTTACTTAATCTTAAGCATTTTAAAGACTTTCCGGTCCCCTTCGAAAACTTAGCGAGCTGAATATCCTTAAACCCAACAGCACTCCAAGCATTTTTCAGTTCTACAGGAAAATTATTCGCAATACTTTGAATATTATCTTCTATATTTTTAAAGCTACCCACACCAGCAAAAGCTTGCGTGACACTGAAAAAAATCAGCATTCCACCTAAACACAAACGTACAAATAATAAATTGAGTTTTGACATGAAACCAAAGCATTGCAGGATTTGTTCCATACAATCTCAATTTAATACACTTTTAAATGGAATATAATTCAATACCTGTCAATTTGTTATACACTGTCTTTTAGTTGAGCGAGTTTAGATACACTATCCTAAACCCGAGACTTTAAATACTGCAATAGTCCATCCTTCAAATCATCTCTCTCTAAAGCAAGCTCAATATTAGCTAATAAAAACCCTAATTTATCTCCAGCATCAAATCGTCTGGTATCAAAGCTATAAGCGTTCAACTCTGATCTTTGAGCCATTAAATTCATGGCATCTGATAGCTGAAACTCACCGTTAACTCCAGGTTTGATTTCATTAAGGTACTTCATGATTTCCGCTTGAAACACGTACCGCCCTGGCAACGCCCAGCAAGACGGTGCTAATTCAGAAGTGGGCTTTTCAACAACTCCCTTTATTTTTTGCCCATTTAATAAATCATCATAAGAAGCGTTTTTAAATCTATCGCCCATATCAACAATACCATATTTTTTTGTATCAGAAGGGTTAACAGGAAACACCCAAACTCCACTTGCTTGATTGAGTTCACTGTTTTTTATCAAATGATGAGTTACATTCTGCTCTTTATTTTTAGGCACTGTGATTTCATCCCCCAAAAGCACAGCAAAAGGTTTCTCACCTGTGATACTCTCGGCACATTTTACAGCATGTCCAAGCCCCAAAGCCTCTTTTTGTCTGATTGAAATAATGTTGATATTATTTCTAATAAAATTAATTTGCTTAAGAATATCTTCTTTTCCGTCACGAATTAATTTGTCTTCTAATTCGTAACTGATATCAAAAAAATCTTCTATAGCCGTTTTACCACGCCCTTGAATTAAAACTATATCTTCAATACCTGCTTGAATTGCCTCTTCAATCACATATAAAATTGTTGGTCGATCGACTATTGGCAACATCTCTTTAGGTACCGTCTTAGTTGCAGGAAAAAAGCGAGTTCCCAATCCCGCTGCTGGAACAATGGCTTTCTTAATTTTGTGCACTGACATAATCAACTCCCTTTAAAGCAGAATCCTTCATAAAGTAACTTAACCACAAAGCAATAAATAAAGTGATAGACTCATAACTCACCATAGATGTATAAACAAAGCCTAATAAAATATGAAATACAATCGACAAACAGACTGCTATAGACAATGCATCACACTTGGTCTTTTTACAAAAACTTAAACAAGTGAATTTTAACGAATTCAGAAGCATTTTAAATATCAGTGCTATAAAAAGCACTGTAAATACAAATCCGGATTGAATCCATAAAAACAAATAACTGTTATGAGTATCATGATAAGAAAACTGAACATCTGTGTACTTTGCTCTATACTCTTCTGTTTGATCGGCTAAAAAAGACTTCAATGGCCCTTCATAATTATCAAAGCCTGTAGGGGTAAGTTTATGACTGTTCCAATAATCCCAAGCCACTTTCCACATAGCCAACCGCCCCGTATTAGAGGCGTGTTTTGAGACGATTTCCCCATTTTGAAAACTGAGATCAAAACTAGAAACGATGCGCTTTTGAAGCATAGGAGTAAAAGCCAAACCTAAAACTAATAGAAGACTTACCCCTAATAAATAGACCTTGTTTTTTATCAAAAAAGATATTTCTAAAATTAAAACTCCTGTGGTGAGAAGTAACGGAGCGCGCGAATTCGCTAATATCAAACAAACAAATGACACTATCAATAAAGATATAGAGATTATTTTTAAAGATGTCTTCATCCTCACATAAATAATAAAAGGGAGCACACCTATGCAAAATAAACTCGTAAAAGTAGACCATCTTCCAATATCCCAAAAACTTTCTGCTCGCATATATTCAAAATTGAAATTTAACAATTGTCCTTTATCGTATAAAAATAAAAAACTCTTCACAGCGGCTGCAAATAATCCAAGAAACAAACCTGAAACTACGTATTTTTTAAGATTTTTCTCTTCTCGAACAGCGACCATCAATGGAAATACGATTAAGAAATAAGGCCAAGAGATAAAGGCCTTCTTAACCGAATCAAATCCACCTAAAGACAAGGCATTGCTTATAAAAAAAACTGAAAATGTAAAAAAATAAAATCTGACAAATTTATCTTTTAAAAAAACAGAAAAATTAATATAAGGCAACGACAACAAGAACCCTAAAACGAAAAAAATCATAAGTCCTGATTTAGACACGAATAAACTCAAAGCAAAAAAGAATAGAGTAAATTGAAAAATTTTGACTGCACGTACCCCTAAAGGCTTTGTGAAAGAATTGATTTTTTCAGTATTTAACATGAGTTATCCAAATCTTCCGGTAATGTAATTTTCCGTTTGTTCTTTATTTGGATTTGTAAAAACCTGTGAGCTTTCACCAAACTCAATTAAATCACCCAAAAACATAAAGGCGGTGTAATCAGAAGATCTTCCCGCCTGATGCAAATTATGCGTCACCATTAAAATAGTCACAGTTTTTTTCAACTCTCCTAAAAGCTCTTCAATGTGCGCTGTCGAAATAGGATCAAGTGCAGAGGTGGGTTCATCCAAAAGTAAAATTTCTGGCTCAGTTGCTAGTGCTCTCGCAATACAAAGCCTTTGTTGTTGCCCTCCGGATAAAGCTGAAGCTGGTGACTTTAAACGGTCACTGACCTCTTTCCATAAGCCGGCTTTTTTAAGAGAGTCCTCGACTTTATCATCG
>JBKBTW010000056.1:0-13219 GCA_046291245.1 Pseudobdellovibrio sp.
TTGATCACGCCATCGTGTGATATCCGTATGGATGCTTCAGAAAGACTGTATCGTTTATCAAAAGAAAAAGATCAGCTTGCAAGACAAATTCAAAATCAAATGGATAAAATTGTTAAGGATCACCAAATAGAGCATATGCTTCAAGAGCGCTTTGTTACAACGCGAGAAGGTCGTTGGGTTATTCCAGTCAAAGGAGGGATGCAACACTTCGTTCCAGGAGTTATTCATGCCTCTTCTCAAAGTAAGCAAACAGTTTATATTGAGCCCGAAGCTATTATTCCTGTTAATAATCGTTTACGCCAAGTCGAAGTCGAAATCGAAGATGAAATAGAGCGTCTCTTGATTGAGGTTTCAAATTACCTCTCGACTCAAAAAAATGGTTTTGAAAAATCTGAACAAGAATTGCTTCGTGCAGATCTTATTCTAGCCAAAGCACAGCTTACAATTCAAGTCGGAGCTCAACCTTGCCACTTTTCACAAGATAAAGTGGAGCTGAAGGAGTTGTTCCATCCCCTTCTTAAACTAAATGGTAAAAACGTTATTGCCAATACCGTCATTCTTTCAAAAGAAAAATCCATTTTGATTTTATCTGGCCCAAATGCCGGTGGTAAAACAGTTTTACTTAAATCAATTGGTTTGGCTTCGCAAATGGCCAGATGTGGTTTACCGATTTGCGCTGATAGATCTTCAACAATTCCATTTTTTAATGAAATCTGTACAGGCATAGGTGACTCACAAAGCGTAGATGAAGATCTCAGTACTTTTGCTGCTCACCTTAAAACTCTAGATCAAGCCCTTAAACTTAAAGGCTCTGATAATCTCATTTTAGTAGATGAAATTTGTGGTTCAACAGATCCAGAAGAAGGCAGTGCTTTAGCTAGAGCTTTTATTGAAACATACGCGAGCCATGGTGTCTTCGCTGTTATTACATCACATTTAAGCCCTTTAAAAACAGGTTGGAAACCTGATGATGTTGTCATCAACGGAAGTCTCGAATATGACACGCAAAGCGGAAAGCCTACGTACCAATTTTTACCTGGTATTCCTGGCGACTCTTTAGCCCTCCTTACAGCTAAACGTGTTGGTGTTGATCAAAGCATTATTGATAAAGCGACTGAAAACCTTTCTCCTTTAGCGCAGAAAAAACTTTCTCAACTCGAGGAAATTGAAAACTTAAAGCGTGATATTTCAACTCTTCAACAAAAATACAAAAAAGAGCTTAAAATTGTTGAGCAGAAGAAATTAACTCTCGATGCCCAACTTCAACAATTTGAAAGACAAAAAGAAAATGAGCTGGAAAAAACGATTAAGAAAGCTAGCTTAAAGGTTGATGATGCCATTGCTACAGTGAAAGCTGCGGCAACACTTAATAAACATCGTGAGCTTCAAGGAATTAAATTTAATTTACCAGAAATCGTTAAGGGTAATGCCGTTCCGTCTCAAGCACCTTCACAAAGTCAGTACAAATCGGCTGACGAATTTGCAAAAAGGTTTCCTCCTGGGACAAAGGTTTTTGTGCCTTCACTAAATCAAGATGGCATTATTCAGTCTTTGCCAAACAGCAAAGGTGAGGTTCTTATTCTTTCACAGTCCATTCGTTTACAAATGAACTGGCAAGATCTCAAGCCAGCACAAAAATTTGGAAACCCCACATCACAATTGGTTCAAAGAAATCCGGGTGTACACATTAGTTTTCATGATGATGATAGAACTCTCGACTTAAGAGGGAAAACTGTAGAGACGGCTCTTTCCGAACTTGAAATAGCTTTAGACAAAGCCGCTCTTCAAAAAGAAGATAGGCTTAAAATTATTCATGGCCATGGAACTGAATCCCTTAAGAAATCAATCAGAAGCTACCTCTCTCGATCTGTGTATGTAAAAAAATGGAAAGCTGGTTCTCCAGAATCCGGTGGTGATGGTGTAACCTGGGTAGAGCTAGGGATGTAATCCTAGCTCTATCTCAAACTGACTCATTTTAAGATATAAAATCTACTCTTTTAAGAAATAGACAAAAGCCGTCTTACAGTTTTTGTCATGTCTCATTCTCCACCATTTCAAATTGAGAAGTTGCTTTTTAAATCGAATTTAGACCTTTATAAGCTTTGAATGTCAGCAGAGTTTGGCCTTGTGCTTGCTTTACCTTTATATAAGATGTTTTTGCAATTTTGCGTAACAAAGGGGAAAGATATGAACACAAGTAAAATGAACTTAACGACACTAGTATTAGCTTTATCATCTTTCATAGCTCTATCTTCTTGTGGTACCCAAAAATCAAATAGTGCAAATCCTACCACAGCAACTTCTTCTAGTAGTGCTTATAAAAGTTTAGCTTCATGTTATAAAAACGTATCGAACGATATATCTCTCAATATTTCAGCCGTCAGCGAAAACTCATCAATAAATCCTAACTGGATCAAAATTAAATTTAATTTTTTATCATCGCAAGTTACAAAAAGCGGAAATTTTATCAAGTTTTATAAGTGGAAAGCTCTTGGTTCTCAATATTACGTAGATAATACGCCGTTAAGTGCAACAGCATACAATTTAACAACTAAGAACTCTGTAGGCAGCGCCACAAACAGTATTTCTACGACTTCAATCACAACAACTAATGGTTACTCAATAGAACTTAATGATCCATCCGCGGCATATCAGGTTTTAAAAGCTGTGGTTTACACTTCTTCTGGAGCAGTTGTGGCACAAATAGACACCTTAATACCGCAGTTTTATGCAAGTTACAGCGATTATGGATACAACAAAGACGGTTCCGTTCGCCCTGAATCTTTAAAAGGTCTGCATCCTTTAAAAAACACGGACACTTCAGCTTGGACAGCAGAGACTTACACAAACTACTACAACTCTTTTTGCTTCTAATTTTAAATATCTATTTTATATGTCTAATTTTAAAAATAAAAAAGGTGAAGTTCAGAACTTCGCCCTTTTTTTTGTTTAGATCAGCTCTCTTTAGTGTGAGTTTTCAGTACTCACTTCCTCAGCTTCTAAGTTTTCACCCTGTCTGTAACGATCCACGAGAGATACATCACATGTCGGAAAAGAGAACAGTAAGGAGTGGACTTCTGTATTAGGATCTTCTTCTGTCACAACGACATAATAATGATCTGCCTTAGTTTGCTCAGATATGTCACGGATAAAAGTCACCATAGTGTTACCTTCGGAATCCACTTTACGCCATATTTCATCTGGGTTATTTATGGTTTCATCACGAAACTCACCATATTTTTGAAAATCAGAAGCCGGAATATCTTTTTCAGATCTTATTTTCATCATCGATTCAAGAAGGCCAATAGCTAGATAGTCACCTTCTAATAATGAATCACCATCTAAAGCTGCAAATTGGATAGCTTCTAGTTTTCTATGGTAAATAATTTCTTTTGATCTAAAAATTTCAACTAATTCAGGATCTTTTGTAGCAAAATGAATGAAAACAAAGCTTGGATATTTCTCTTCTGTATTGAGATAAACAACCGCCACATAGGTAAATGGCTCAACGTGCGTCTCTACTGTTTTAACAAGCGTGTACAAAGGCAAATCTGGAAATGACTCATTATCAATCCATATTTCATCCGGGTCATCTAACGTAGATTCTAAAATATTTTCAAGCTCTTCAATTTCAGTTTCAGAAAAATCCCTTTCAGAAGAATAATGTTGACTGTATTTATCCTCCATCGCTTTAATCTGTTCAGAAAAGTATCCAAATAGCGTTTTATCATTATCAAATATAAGTCCTTGAGACTCATCTATAACTATAAGTTCTTTTTCTTGAACCTTTTTACTCACTTTGTGGACTTTAGCTTTAACTTTATGTGTTTGCTTTTTAGAGACCGTTTTAGATTTAACTTTAATTTTGAGTTTACTATTTTTTTTAACTGCACTTGTTTTCTTGTTTATTTTACTGGCAACTTTATTCATCAGATTTTACCTCTTAGGCTTTATAGTTCAAGAAATCAGCATTATTGATTTATAAACTTCCCTATTGTTAGCAGAAACTCGATGACAAATAAAGTCAACTAATTCTGTTATTGAAACTAAGATTCGAGTACGTCACGCTTAGATAAAGGCGGGACATTGTCAAAAATAGAAGTTTATCTAGATAAAGATCAAGTCAAAAATCTAAAAAATATTTTGGATCAATCTGAAATTGGCTTTCACCTTTTATTTGATAATCAATCTATTGCCGAAGTTTTCCAAAAAGATTTTTCCGAAGACGACTTTTTTGAGGTTGAAAACTTAAAAAAAGTGCAAGAGGACTTATTGAAGCTTTTGCAATTTAAGTCTTTAAAGGACAAACAAGAATTTGTACTTTGCCTATCTGAAAATCATAAAGAACGCCTCATCAGAGCTTATTTTTATATAATTGAGAACAATATTCGCCAAAATCAAAAACATACTCATTAGATTTTTTAATCTGAAAAATAAACGAGTGCATTTCCACCACTTATAATTATATATTTGCTATTTTTAAATTTTTCTCAATTTATAACCAAGAACAACCGATAATCCCAGTATGATCCTTAAAAAATCGTTTCTGGGATTTTTCTTCGCTTTCATCTGCTACTCGCAACTTGCCCTTGCTGAGTACCGTGTCTTTACCTTATTGATCGTGAATGAAAAAACTAAAGAAAATCGACAGTTCGATAGCACGCTTGATCCAGACCAATATACAAGTTTTCATCCTTTAAAGTCTGATGAAAAAATCTATTATATCAAAACATGGAGATGCCGAGGCCGTACAGATGGCTTTAAACCCCATTGTTTACCTCCTTCTGCCGAGCTTCAAGAGCAAGCGCCCGAGATTCTTCCAGAAAACACTTCTCAAAACTAGACCTTTTGACGATCTCATTTTAAAACAATCATATGTATACTTATATATATGACTGATGCCATTCAACAACGCCGACAAAATCAAGATTATATTCGCCAAATTCAGCAAGATAAAACTGAAAAGAAAAAACAACTTGCTGAGAACATGCGTGAAGAGATGAAAACCCTAAAAGAGAACTATCAAAAAGAAAATCAAAAAATTGATGAAGAAACTGGAGCTGCTGTAAATCACATTCAAGAGACTATGTCTGAAGATTACAAAAAGCAGCAAACTGAAAAAGTCGAGATGGCAACGTACAACAGAAAAATGCTCATGGCGCAAAAGGCAGCGGAGCAAAAAGAAAGATCTGAGCAAGCTCATGCTAAAACAAGCTCAGTGTCGACGGCTACAAACTCATCTCACAAAAATGGCAGCAGTAAGGTTTTAGAAAAGCAAGATAGCTATGTAATCGAAACAACTGTACCGCAAAGTGAACAAGATACAGTCGAAATGTCTGTGCAAGATAACAAGATCATTTTATCAGGCCAAAGGAAATCTCAAGATTTAGCTGTAGATGAATCTCAAAAAATTAAAACGAATAACCTTCAAATTTTTAATGAAGAGTTCAAGTTAGATCATGCAATTAACAGCAATGGTATTTCTAAAATTATAGAAGGTGATACGATTAGGTATTTCATACCTAAATTGACACCAGAAATAGATCAGTAAATTACTTTACAATGTAGTTTGCGATGTCTTTTAAAATCAAAGAGCGACGTTTTTGCATTTCATTAATTTGAGCGAACTGCTGATTGATCATATCTATAACATTCACTTCGGATTGAGTCTGATCATACAACTCATTATAAACTTTCATATTAAGTGATTTCAAAGGAGATTCTGAGAGCGACTCTTGTACATTGCTCAATTGATTTGATTCTACATCTTGTCTTTTCATATACATCTCCGATCTTTATTTTCCGTAACCACACCGTACATCTGCAATATCATTCGAAGCCAGTTCAATTCTATCTACACCAGAAGCTAAGTACGTTGCCATAACAGTGCCACCATCTTCACGATGTTTTAAACCAAGCAAATGTCCTAGCTCGTGAAGAATAAGTGATTCAAAGCTATAAAAACCATATGCGGTGCTTTTATTTTTATTTACCAGTACAGGATCTTTAGTTTGATTATTGCCATAATAAACAAAATTTGCAGAATTAATGCTAATATCTGCCTCGATGATCTCATCGCCAGCTCTATACACCGACGTACGTCCCTGTTCAGACTTTCTATCAGACTCCCATTCAGGCAAAAAGTAAATACCATTTTTACGATCTCGACCCGCAGAATTACTTGAGGATGAACTTTCTTCAATAATATCAAAAACTTTCTGCCCTAAAGCGGACTCCCACGTTGCTGCCGCACGGTGTACAGCCGGTTTCAACTCGTCTGGCATGGATGAATTAACATATATGGGAATAGGAAATTGAGTTTTCCATCTAATACGCTCACCATAAACATTTTGCACAAATCCACAATCATTCGATTTTTTAGGTGCGCATGAGTGCACAACTAAACAAAGAATTAAAGATAATGCTAAACCTATAATTGAACGTTTTTCCATTACCCTTAAACATTTCAACTCTACGGCCAAATAGGAAGGCGTATATTCCTTTTCAGCGCTTCAATTCAAAACAAAAAACCTCTTCTGACAATCTTTGCTACACACATGGCGGAAAATAACACCTGTACAAAAAAGACATCTTTAAAAAGTGGACATTTTGATTCTGAACATTCCAAATTTTTCCCATTTTTTTAGAGTCGACATGACACCACATTTGATAACTATTTAATTTTACTAAACTTTCTCATTTTGATACTTTTGGCAAACAGATTGCTATACTCTAAGTTAACAACAAGCCCGCTCTCTACCACAATCGTGGTGTCCATTACACAGAGCGACCCTACCCACCTTATAAATCCTTCGCTGGATCGGGAGAAACACCCGGCTCACCAGCTCGCGGAAAAATCTATAACTTTTTCTAATATTTCAGATTAACGCAAAAAATAGTGATGAATTTTTAAGTTTTTTTAGCCTACAATGAGTATTCAAATAGTAAGACGAATTACACTTTTACTGACTAAAATTACTGTCAATAAGAGTTAATCAAACTTTGATTATGTATTTAAATCGGAAAGGATTAAATTAAAATGTTAAAACACTTACTTCTAACTGGATCGATTGCTCTATCAATCACTACTCTTTCAGGATGTGCTACAAATAAAAATAAAGCAGAAAAAATTGATACAAAAATAGAAATGCAAGAAAAGCTGAATCAAGAAACTTCTATAGGCGTAAAGGATGGAAACGCTGTTTTTCAAAAGAAAGTTTTGCTTAATGAAGAGCTTCGCAGAATTCAATATGAAGTTTACGAGCTGGAAGATCGCGTTTATGGCAATCGCAGATATGGCTCATTAGGGCTTTATGGAGTCTTAAGAGAATGTAAAGTTCAGTTATCTGACCCTCGTAATGGTGGAGACGGAAAACTTATGTGGACAGAGCCAATTGACCGTATAACTGATAAAGAAGATGAATTTAAAATTGGCATCGATGAACAAAATAAACTTGTGGCTGTAACTGAAGAATTTTTAGTTGATCGTATTCAACGCTTTAGAGGATATAAAGCTATTTTAATCAAACGTCAGGATGAGTATGAAGAAAAATTAGCTATCTGCAAAGCAGATTTAAACGCTAGAAAAGCTAAAGCTACACAAAAAAAGCAAACAACTGAAGAATAAAGCATAATTAAATTCAAAAGGAAGCTTCTCTGTTGTCTTCCTTTTGAATCATACTATCAAAGTAAAATAGTCTTTACGAGATGAAGTTTCATTTTTTTTCGAGTTTAAAATAGATATCATTTGCGGAATAAAAATATGCTGCCAAACATGATACTGCGATTCTTTAATGCTTTCCTTTAATTTTATAAATACATCTATTAACCAAATATAATCATCTTCAGTATTGTGCACTTCTGCTGCTAAATAGGTAGGAATAAACAACATGCAACCACTTCTTTTTTGGCATAATACTGTAAGCAAATCTTCGCAATTTTCAGTTTTTTTAATGTATTCAACCAAAGAAGATATTGTTAAGAAATCAACATCACTTAAAACATTATTAAGTTCAGTTAAAAATTTTTTCCAAGCCAGCTTCTGTTGCTGGTTTAAATACTCAAAACTATACTCTCTAAAAAGATTTTTATGATCAGTTAAAATTGATATTTTATAATCAATCGATTGAGATCTTTGCTGCTGCATTTTCAATGTTGAAAAATCATCGAATTTTAGAAAACTTAACTTGTCGTGTTCTTCAAAGTTAGATTCAAATTCATTTTTAGAAAAAACCAAAGTTGTATTGCGTCTATGAGGAAATATTTTATAAAAATTAAAATATTTAACTCCTTGATATAAATAAAATTTTGTTAAAGTTGCCTCGACGTATTTTTCCAAGTGATTTGCTATACCATAAGCATTTTTGGCCACTAAACCACCTACATTCAAACACGACTCTATTTTTTTCCAAAATTGATCATCATAAGTTGCAGGGAGAGCACCTTTTTGATCATACAAATCTATCCACACCAAATCAAAACTCTCCTGACACTGTTGCACGTAAACTTCTGCACTTGTCGTGATAATTTCTAAATTTAACCCCAAGCTTTGATTATAAAACTCTCTACAAACTTGGTTTGATGATGCGTCAATATCTACACCTACGATTTGTAAATCTGGCTTTGCTGCTAATAGAGAACGAATTCCAGCACCGTAACCCACCCCCAACATAAGGACACGCTTTATATTTTTACGTAAAAAAATGGGCAAGCAAAAGTCGTCCCAATAATTTCCGTTAAAAATTCTATCTGTAGATAAACTAGAGTCAATTAATGTGGAGGTCTCCGTATTTGAATTTTTCTTTATGATATTTTCAGATCTATTTAAGTAATACATTTTTCCCCTTAAAACATATACAAAAGTATCAGCTGGTGGATTGCCTATCTCCATAGAAGTGGGAATCTCATCCCCCTTCTCAAAGAAGTGACAAGCAAAACAAAAACCATTTCTAAATGAATATAAAAAGGTTGGAGACTTAAAATCTCTAAAATTTGGAATTACGATTAATTTTTTCTATTTTCTTAGAAAAAAATCTCATTTTAATGCATTGAATTACGATGAACACGATCACGTATTCCAGTCACTTCTTCAACTGAAATTTCATACGGCTTACCACACATCTGGCAAACAACTTCTTGTGGTTTATTATCGTCAATAATATCTTGTAATTCAGCTACGCCAAGAATTCCCAGAGCGCCCATGACGCGATCTTTATCGCAAGGGCAAAAATATTTAGCCGAATGCGGATGATCCAGCTCAGTAAACGGAATACCTAACATGTAAGGCTCTACTAAATCAAAAGGCTTACCACCTTCCATTAATATTTTAGATATTTTCGGACTCATAATTCCTGCATTGGCTTCGATAGCTGCGACAATCTTCTCATCAACACCTGGCATAACTTCAATAATAACGCCACCGGCTTTAACGCATTTTCCATACTCATCTAAATATATACCCAGTGCTACTACGGATCTAATTTGATGCGATTGATGAAGATAGTGCGCAATATCTTCGCCGATTTCTCCTGAAACCAAAGACACCGTTCCCTGAAAAGGCTGCTTCTGAAAAGGCTGATGACGAGCCACGCTTAATGTTCCATTTCCCAAAGCCTCAGCAACACTTAAACCATTTGCGTAGGAAACTGGTTCATATTGTGGGTTAGGCGTAAAAGCTCTCACTTGCCCTTCAAAATCAGCTTCGGCATAAATGCTTTTTATAGAGCCGTTACCGCGAAATAATAAGCCCACTTGCTGTTTTTCTTTAAGTTGTGCCGCCATTAAAATAGCACCCACCATTGCTTTACCAACTCCTACCGTTGCAATGGGCATTGTGTTTTGGAGCATTTGCATTTCTTGCACAACTTGAGTTGCATCAACAGCGGCTATACGTACAGTGAAATCATTAGAACAATAACGGTGAATTTTAGACATAGTATAATGATTTACCAAATCAGTGACAGGGACTCAAGTTTTTATGTAAAATCTGAGATATGACAATTATTTTGATTCGCCATGGCCATAAAGCTATGCAACCAGCAGATAATCCAACTTTAAGCCCTAAAGGTTATGAGCAGTCACATAAATTACTCACTTATGTAAAAAACAATCAGCTACCGGCACCCACCCATTGCTTCTTCACGGATAAAATAAGAACGTACGAAACTTTGCAAGAAATTATTAAAGTCTATCAACCTAAAACTGAACTCAAAACTGATTTAAACTTACATCATCACTTAGAAACATCTCTTCAGTTTCGTCAAAGAGTGCAAAAGTGCATTAATTACTTTACATTTTTATCTTCACAACCAGAATTACATCATCAGATCATTTACCTCTGCACACATTATGATTGGATTGAAGAAGCCATGTCCATTATTGATTGTGACCAAAACTTAAATTCATTTGAATATGTAAGCTGGGCTCCTGCCCAGTTCATCGAATTTGAAATCATCGATCATATATGGCATATCAAATCGAAAGGGAGTGCGTATGTCTAAAGCCAATTATCAACCTCATATCGTTCGCAATATTTGGGCCGTAGGTAGAAATTATGCTGATCATGCCAAAGAACTTAACAATGAGGTTCCAACAACCCCACTGATTTTTTTAAAATCTGGAAATTGTATAACATCTTCAAGCTTGCTACATCTGCCTTCATGGTCAAAAGTAGTTCATCACGAAATTGAGCTTGCTTTTTGGTTAGATGAGAATATGGAGTTTTCGCACTTTACGCTAGCTCTAGACTTAACTGCGCGTGATGCTCAGACTGAGGCGAAACAAAAAGGTCATCCTTGGACACTAGCAAAATCTTTTACAGGCTCCTGCCCCTTAGCTCCTTGGATTTCATTGACTGAAATCAGCAGCCTAGATGACATCGAGTTTGATTTAAAAATTAATGGAGCCGTTCGCCAAATGGGTCGATTCACTGATATGCTTTTAAAGCCGAAAACTCTTCTCAAACATATCAGAGATCACTATCCAGTTACGCCTTATGATGTTATATTAACGGGCACCCCCTCAGGAGTTGCTTCTTTAAAGTCAGGTGACCGTTTAGAGGCCTCAATCAGTGACAAATCGCAGTCAAAACAACAACCCCTTTTAATTTGCCACTGGGATATAAATTAGAGTAAAAACTTGGGTATAAATATTTGGCTCAAAATAAATGCTGGCATCGGTCTTGCCGAAGAACGTCTTTATCCTCAGCCAAAATATGAAAACATAAGGTAAACTCTATGCAAAATAATACAAATTTATCAGCTTCAACAAATACACAAAACCTCGTTCAATCTAAAGGTGAAGAAATTCTTCGCCGAATGGAATCGCAGTCAAAAATCTCTCTTTTTTCAAAAGATTTTTGGTACGGTTCGATTATGGATTGGAGCATGAAAAATGAAAAGTTTAAAACGAACATGTTTCGTTTTGTGGATGTTCTTCCTTCTCTTACTTCGGGAGATGAAGTTGCAACTCACCTGAAAGAGTACTTTTCAGAAGGTGGAAAAACGGAACTCCCTGCCGTATTCAATGTTGGCCTTGGTCTTGGCTCTCTCGCTCCAGGCTTAATGGCAGGTGCGATTAAAAAAAATGTAACCTCAATGGCTAAGATGTTCATCACCGGTGAAACTCCTGAAGAAGCCTTATCTGTTTTAAAAAAAGCTCGTAAAAATAATTTAACTTTTACAGTGGATATTTTAGGAGAAGCCACACTTTCTGAAAAAGAGGCAGCTGATTATCAAAACCGCTATATGGAATTAGTTGAATGGTTAGCTAAAGATGCAAAAAAATGGGATGAAAACCCTTTACTGGATCGTGATGCTGATGGTTCAATTCCTAAAATTAACGTTTCTGTTAAAATGACGGCCCTTTACTCACAAATTAATGACAAAGCTTGGGATGAATCTAAAGTTATTATTAAAGAACGTCTACGCCCAATTTTTAAAAAAGGGATGGAGCTTGGAGTTTTCATCAATCTAGATATGGAACATTACGGAGTAAAGCATCTGACTGTAGAAGTTTTTAAAGAGCTTATCTCTGAACCAGAATTTAGAAATTATCGTTTTTTCGGTTGTGTTGTTCAAGCGTACTTAAGAGATTCTTTTGAAGACGTTAAAGATTACGTCGAGTTTGCGAAAACACGTGGAACGCCTTTTACAATCCGATTAGTTAAAGGTGCTTATTGGGATTCTGAAACTATTGAAGCCAAACAAAAAGGTTGGATGATTCCCGTTTATTTAAACAAAGCTGAAAGCGATGCAAATTACGAAAGATGTGCCTTTTACCTTTTAGAGAGCTATCAGTACATTCGCGTTGCGTTTGCCTCACACAATGTCAGAACACTTTCTGCGGCATTAGTCAGAGCTGAACAATTAAATTTACCTAAAAACGCTTTTGAAATTCAAATGCTTTACGGGATGGCTGAGCCCATTAAAAAATCTTTAGCAGATATGGGATACCGCGTACGAGAATACGCTCCGATTGGTGAACTTATACCAGGAATGGCTTATCTTGTTCGACGTTTATTGGAAAATACCTCTAACGAATCTTGGTTACGAGGAAAGTTTGCTGATGGCAAAACCACTGCAGAATTACTTAAAGATCCAGCTCATGGATTAATCTCAACAGATCCTCATCCAGTTACTACAAAAGATCAGTTTTTGAATGAACCTCCTCTTGATTTTGCAATCGAAGGCGTGCGTAAGAAAACACAAGATGCCCTTCAGCAATTAAAGGCAAAATTACCTTTAAAAGTAGAACCCATCATCGGTGGCAAAAAAGTTTCAACAGCTGAAGTTTTTAATCGCGTTAACCCATCAAACACATCTCAAGTTGTAGCCCAAGTTCACATGGCAGATACTTCTTTAGCTGAAACAGCTATGCAAAAAGCTCAAGAAGCTTTTAACATGTGGAAAAACGTTGATTCAAACACTCGCGCCGATTACTTAGATAAAGTTGCAGATTTAATGCAAAAATATCATTACAAATTAATGGCTGATCAAATTCTTGAGGTCGGAAAACCATGGGCCGAAGCGGACGGTGACATTGGTGAAGCTATTGACTTCTTAAGATACTATGCTCGTCATCAACGCGAACTTAAAAAACCTTTAAGAGTTGGACATGCTCCTGGTGAAACAAGCCATTATATCTACAAACCTCGTGGTGTTGTCGCGGTTATATCTCCTTGGAATTTTCCATTAGCAATCTTAACAGGACAAGTGGCTGC